>NZ_VNHM01000010.1 GCF_008124625.1 Desulfallas thermosapovorans DSM 6562 | reverse complement strand
CCCATGAAGCCGGGCATCTGGGCACCGCCGCCGATGGTACCGGCCAGGGTGGAGAAGGTCATACCGGACGGGGTCATGCCGCCATGCTCCCGGTTAACCACCATGAAGCCGTTGCACTCGGGCACCATGGCCAGGATACATTCGAAGCAGCCGCAGGAGGTCATCGGGTATTCCATGATGGTGTAGAAGTTAACAGCTTCAATGTTGCGTTGCGAGTTGTTATAGGTAAATTCGTTGAAGGACTTCCACTGGCCCTTGACATCGTCAATGACGCCTTCCTTGGGAATGGGCTGGTTAGCACCATGCGGGTTAATTTCATAAGCCGCCTTGGCATCCAGCCAGCTCACCGCGCCGCACAGGCCGACCCGCTCGGGGGCGATGACGCACACGTGGGTGGGCGCAAAGCTCTGGCACAGGGTGCAGGAATAGAAGGTGTCCACTTTCTCATCCCGCAGTTCCTTGAGGCGGTCGTCACGCCTCTTGTAGTATTCCCGTGCTACTTCCCGCATTTCCAGTACTTTTTGTTCATCACTGTAGATTGTTACAGCAATCCGGTCTACGATAGAGGAGAATTCGGACTTGAATTTGGCGTACAGTATTTCACCGATATGCTTGAGGCGGAAGCCCTTGGCATAGGCATCTTTACTGATTCGTACCCACATAATATCCCGCTGGGCTACGTGCCACAAACCTTCGCCGTAGTTGGTGAAGTAGTGAATGCGGCGCTCCAACACGGGTTCAAAGTCTTCCTGCATTTTGCGACCGTAAACGTCCACTACAATACCCAGGGGCATTCTGCCACCTTCGGCTACAGTATCGATATCCGGTCCCACCAGCTCAATTTTGCCGTCTTCGATGGTATCGTCACCCATACGTACCAGCTCGAAGCCGGGGGTTTTGGTGCCGCCGAATTCCACGTACATGTCTTTCTTGCGGATGGATTCGCCTTCAAAGGCGGGACCCACGGTGATGGGTACGTCGATATCCACAGTGGTAATTTTGATGCCCCGTACTTCAAGGCAGGTTTGGACGATTTTGTCGTAGTCGGGCTCGCTGATGAACCAGTCTTTAATTTGCTTGTCTTCGGGCAACTCCTGGTCGGTGATAACCGGGAAGCCCACGTTGATGGCACCCATGGCGGCTGCGGTTTTGACCATGTCATGCTCGCCCAGGTACAGGATGAAGGCCAGCACGCGGCGGCGCTGGTAATCGCGCTGGGCGTCATAGTCGCCGGGTTTGATACCGCCGAACATCATACCGGCCCGGAGGGCGTAGTTGGCGGCGTGTACCACCTGGGTGAAGTTGCCCAGCGGGTAAGCGATGTAGTCCACACCCAGCTTGACGCCTTCCTCCAGTAACTGCTCAATTATTTCATCGCATAAGAACAGCATTAGACCTTTGGCCATCAGGCTGTCCACTATTTTCTTGGCTGACTTGCTGTCCTTGGCCCGGCCCAGGATGACAGCTTCACCGGGAATGGTCCAGTCCACCATTTTGGTGCCGTACTGGCGCACCACGGGGTCACCGATGAATCCGGTCCAGGGAGCAACGTGCAGCGGGTTTTCCGGAGTATTCTTAATGTACCTGATTGCTTCGATGATATCGGCGGCGTACCAGGTTGCTTCGCCCCACTTGCGGGCGTTGGCAAAGGTTTTCTCTTCTTTGACGGCATTACGCATCCGGTTCAATACCGGTACCATATCGCCCAGGGTCTTGATTTCTTCACCGCTCAGGCAGCGGATGACCGGCAGGTAGTAAGCTGTATCGGGATATCCCACGGGATGGTCCTTGCCGTAGGTACGGATAGCCTGATTTAACAAAATCTCAGCGTAGCTAAGGGCGGTAATGGTGCCCTCATAAGCTTCCTTGAACAGCTTCTTGGGCTCCTTGCCCGGTTCTATGGCGCCTTCAAAAATTTGATCAAAGTTGATCTGTTCAGACATGCGTTATCCTCCTTTCAACCACGGGTATTAATAATTCTGGCAGAGGGCGGTTTCAAGATCTTCCGCGACATTCTTGTGAACGCCCAGTTTCCAGGTGCGGTATTCCAGCGCGCTGAGCAACTTCTTGGCTGCTTCAGCGGGATCCATTTCAAAGATAAAGTAACCGCCGTATACGTCACCGGCAACTTGAGTGGTGATGCTGTAAATCAAGTCGCTGCCTTCCAGCGGAGGCATGGCACCGACGTGTACGGGTGCACCCATAGCTACATACCAACATCCGATAGCAACCGCTTTACCGCTCATAGCTTCAGGAGCAGTGGCCACAAACGGCACCTTCGGTGTGTCTACGCCCATTTCATTGGCCATAGCCATTAAAAGGTCGGAGCAGCGGGTGTTGTCAACACAAGAACCCATGTGGAAAATGGGGGGTAACGCAGTGCTGAGATTGGCGTTTTCGCTGATCCGGGCCAGGAATTTCTTAAGCCCTTCACCAGCATACTCATCTACTGCCGCGGGGTCTAAGAGACCCAACTTGGCACAGGCTTGCATAGCACAACCGGTACCTATGACAAATACGTCATTCTTAATCATTTCTTTGGCAATGGTTATATGAGTGTCATCCTGCAGGCGCTTGACGTTGTTGCAACCGGCCATTAAGCAAACACCCTTCAACTCGCCGCTTTGAATTGCATCTGTAAGCACCTTGATCGGGTTGTCGGGGTTGACGGAAGCAAAAATATCATAAAGAGCTTCCAAGCTAAAACCTGCAACAACTTTATTCTTAACATCCGGAATATGCACTCTTGCAGGATCTCTTAGTTTAAAGGCTTCGATGGCCATCCTGATGGCTGTTTTAGCATCCTCAAGAGCAGTGGGCGCATTAAAGTCGAGGTGTGCTGCGCCAGGAATTTTAACCAGCGGAGAAGTGGTAATCAGTACAGTGTGGAAGCACTCGGCGGCAGTACGCAGCGAAGGCATAATGCACTGCACGTCCACTACCATGCCGTCAATGGCTCCGGTGGCAATGGCATACTCTTGGGAAGAGAAAGATGTCACAATAGGCACGCCTTGGCGCATCAGCACTTCATTACCGGTGCAGCAAATGCCCATGCACTTGATACCTTTAGCGCCGGCTGCTTTTGCTTCGTCTTCCATTTCGCGGGCGGCCTGAACAATAATTTCACTTAAAATGGGGTTATGGCCATGTAGTACAATATTGACTTTATCGGGTTCAATAACGCCCAGGTTGGCTTCGCTGACCACCGGTTTCGGTGTGCCAAAAATAACGTCGGCCAAATCTGTACCTACGTGCATACCTACATAGTCAGACAGGGCAACTCTCAGGGCACTGAAGATTAAGTTAACCGGGTCATTGTCCATACCAACGTGGGCTTGGGTTACCAGGTTGGAGATAGTATTATATACTCCACTGGGCATAATGTTATGGGTACGGAATTTTTCCAAACGACCATTTGTTACAGTGGTTTTTACCCAGGTTGACTCGCCAAAACCATCAAGCCGGCTATAATCCTGCAGAGCTGCTTCCGCCACTTCTTTGGCAATTTGATTGATTTCCTTGCCCTCTGTTTCAATACCTATACGCTTGGCCACTGCGTTTAACTTGGCAGGATCTTTGACGCTGTAATCAGGTGCATGCCCTTCAGCAATTTCCAGTAGGGTTTTGGCCATATGGCTGGCGTGCTCACTGTGGGAAGCTGCACCGGTAAGGAGCATCAGGCCGGTGCTTCTGGCAGCGATGGTCCAGGCGCTGGCACCACAAATACCACGGCTGGCCGGACCTTCATCGGCTTTAATCCGGCAGGGGCCCATCATGCAAAAACGGCAGCAAATCCCTTTATACCCGAATTGGCACTGAGGTTGCTGGGCTACGAAACGATCAAAGGCAGTTATCATGCCATTTTCTTTAGCTATATCGATCATTTCCAATACGCCCGGGTCGATGGAGCGCTTGATGCTCTTCGGGTCAACCACTCTGGGTGCACCCGAAGGCCTGCTTGTATGGCTTGGATCTCTAAACCTTGGCATTACTTTAACCTCCTTAATAAAAGCTAATCAATTAACTTATATGGTTCCAGCCGAAGAAACTCCCCCCAGAACTTTCGGCTGACCCCACTGATTGGCAATTATGAATAATTTTAATGTTTATTTACCACCTGCCTCTCCAGAAATTTTAAGGCAAACCTGCTGCATCTCCGCCAATAATTCTCCCCCTATTTCGATGGCTTGAGAAGGTTCCATGGAGTTTGCCAAAATAGATTCGGAAAATTTTATAAAACCCAGGATGTTGTTATCCGGGAAACTCGACTTGATAAACTCTTTTTCTTTATCTGTACGGATCTTATTGGCTATAATACCCACCTTTTCAATGCCCAGGTCTCTAGCCATTCTTTGTACGTTTCTTGCAGTATTTACGCTGTTGCGGCTTGGTTCCACCACAACCAACATCATGTCAACTCCACGGGCTGTACCCCTGCTTAGGTGTTCTATGCCCGCACCCATATCCATAATTACGGTATCTTTTTGATCAAGCAGAAGTGATGTTACCAGTGCATGTAAAAAGGTGTTCTCCCGGCAGTAACATTCAGACCCGCCTTTTTTCGGGTCGCCCATACGCAAAAATCTGATGTTACCGAACTTATAGCTGTACTCATCCAAGAAATCATCCAACTTGGGGTTAAGGTTGTAAAATGCACCGTCGCCTGTTTTTTTGCGGATAGCGTCCCGCATTTCCACTACTGGTTTGATTTTGGCTGCTTCCTCCTCAGGTATGCCGATACCCGCAGCAAGGCAGGCATCCGGGTCGGCATCGATGGCGTACACAGTGCCTCCGTTTTGGGCAAATATTTTAGCCAGTGCCGCAGCAATGGTTGTTTTGCCGACACCACCCTTACCTGATATGGACAGTTTCATTACTACCACCCCTGCTTTGTTTTGATAAAAAATATTTATGCATGTCCATTATCAAAGATTTTAGATACCAACTTAATCAATTTCAACAACGGTAAGTAATCTCCTGCCATGTACGAATAAATAAATCCACTTTGCTGTTATTGGTACTTTAAATAGTTTTATTTTTTCAAAATAACTTGAGTTACATTTCGACAAGTATTCTGAAAAATCCTTCTCCTATAGGGATAAAAAATGAACGTATGGTTATTAGCTTACTGTTAAGTTTAAGGAAATATAAGGTACTTTTTGCGTAACCACCTGTACAGAAATACATAGCCGGTTAATAAAAGGATAACTATAACGGCCCCCGCAAACTTTAATATCTTGATCTGTATTAACAGCCGGTGTGTGGTACTGTCCTTTTCTGAAATAATTCTGTGTATGTTTTCCCTTTCCTTCTTGATCTCAGCTTTTTGTGATTCAATTGACTGGTATTCTTTTTGGATCACACTTATCTGTTCATTATAATACTGGCACTCCTTTTGTAAATCGCCGATTCTTTTTTTCAGATCGCCCGTTAATATCTGACTGTTTGTTACTGGCAGGCTTTCGTATAGAATATGCCCGGGCATTTCGGCAGGTGGGGTGATACCGTGTATTTTACATATAGTGGGTGCAATATCCAGCTGACAACAATAGAAATAACTTTCCGGCTTACCAATGTTGCTATTGTAAATAATTAACGGGGGCGTCTCGCCATTGCCGGTAATTATTATTGTTGAGCTTGATAGTCTATCATTTTTTATGAGATGGTTCAGCACTCTTCCCACTTGATTATCAGCCAAAGACCATGGTTGAAAGCGGGAGGAATTGTTTAATTTATCCGGAATGCTGGTATCGTTCAGGAATATGGCTGTGAATTGATAGGAATTGTCGTTTAATTTATCCAGCAACTTGTCCACGGCCAGTTGATCATTTTTTTCCGATATTAATTCCAGATTGCTTCCCCTGGCCTGTGAAACAGTAATTGCACCGGTGCCATCCACTGCCAGGCAATTAATATCGTTATTTGCTAATATTTTGGTTAACAAGAACCGGTTGTCCAGAGGTACCAGAACATCTGTATTGGTGGTTGGTGTGCTTTGGGCCACGTGGCTGTAGCTTACACCTTCACTTTTCAGCTTTTTGATATTGGGCAGTCCGGGACCATCAATATCTGTGTAATTTAAACCCTGCACATAAAATAAAAATGTGTATTTTTTGGGGTTGTTGGTTTCTTTGTTGGTGGTTACGTCTGCGGCTGCTGCTTGGTGAAACACACTACCGGAAATGAAAGTAAAAATGCATACCAGTAAGGCCCATAAAATATTTTTAAGCATAAAAAAACCCCCTTAACTATTTACACAATATACTTATAGTAGGGGATGTCCATTATTTATGCCTTTGACCTATCGTTGTTTTTCGAGTTATAAATCCTTTAATTTGTTAATGTCTATTTGCTAAGAAAACATGCGACAAAAATTTTATTTTGACCGGTTAGAAAAAGTTCTGCCGGTTACTGCCTTTGCAAGATTATGTGACCTGTACATAACGGTTCTTTGGTTATTGTTTGCGAGATATGAATAATAAACCGGGTTGGCGGTTATAATTTAAATACTCCGCTTTGGTGAGTTCTATCTCTCCCCGTCCGGCTTTAATGCCGGACTTTTTTTTAAAAAAATAAAAAATAACTCCGGTATCTAACCGGAGTTATTTTTGGTGCGGCAGAGAGGACTTGAACCTCCACAGGCGTAGCGCCTATAAGAACCTGAATCTTACGCGTCTGCCAATTCCGCCACTGCCGCATATAAATATTTTGTTTATTTTTATCTTACCTTTGCAGGGCTGTTATAGTCTTTGTCGCCCGCGCAAGAATTATATTAACATAGTTTAAGTAAAGTGTCAACAAAACTTTTAAATATTTTATAGATATTAAAAAGCTGTTTCCGATCGAAACCGAAAGCAGCTTTTTAATATTTTAATTAAGCAGCATTGTTGACTTTGGAAATTGCTCCACTGGGACATGCTCTGAAGCATTTTCCGCAACGGGTGCAGTTGTCAAGATTAATGGCGTAGTTTACGGTATCGTCAATGTAAATGCCGTTGAACTTGCATTCCACCTCGCATGCCGCACAAGCCATACATTTGGTGGCGTCTAGGACATAGTTGAATTTAAACTTTTTCTTTTCGGCCATCTTTATATCCCCCTTCCCTTGTCTTAACTTAAATAATGCATTATCAGAAAAGTTCTACATTACAAAAATGAAATCCTGCTATTTTTAATACATAATATCAAAAAAAAAATTTATGCTATATATGTAGTAGATAAAGTTATAAATAAATATTCTGGAGGTGTGGAAAAATGCCCAAAAGAGTTGCAGGTATTTTGGCAAAAAATACAACAGGTTATCGACCGGTTTGGGATATGGGTAGAGCGGCCGGTGTAAAGAAAAGGCAAAGGATCACGGGAATAAACAGGCCCAGTACCTAATAATCAGTATTATTGTGGGGTAGTGGTGTGGCCTCTTCTTTAAGCTCTCTAAGGGGTTCCATGGTGTAAGAAAATAAATATAAAATAAATACACTTAAGGGTACAGGATAATGTCCTGTACCCTTTTCTGGCTGGGGCGGCTGGATTCGAACCAACGAATGACGAGTCCAAAGCCCGTTGCCTTACCACTTGGCTACGCCCCATTATGGTGGAGGGGGCAGGATTCGAACCTGCGAAGGCGTCGCCGGCAGATTTACAGTCTGCTCCCTTTGGCCACTCGGGAACCCCTCCGTGTCATTGGGGACATGCTTTGCAAAGAGGCTTGTCCCCTTTCTTATTCGGGACATATCTTTTGGAAAAAGATGAGCCCCGCTTTGCTATTGGTGACCCCACCGGGATTCGAACCCGGGTTACCGCCGTGAAAGGGCGGTGTCTTAGGCCTCTTGACCATGGGGCCTTGTTAAATGGTCGGGATGGAGGGATTTGAACCCCCGGCCTCTTGCTCCCAAGGCAAGCGCGCTAGCCAAACTGCGCTACATCCCGACTTTCTCAACGCAAAGATTATTTTACTTTAAAAAGAGGGTAATGTCAATGTATTGATAAAAATATTTCTTGCATAGCTCTGGACAGTTGCATTGCATTGCGGCATTCCAATACCAGTGAGCAACAGGGTGCGTAACTTTCCATGATGCAATCATTGATGGACCAATGATCACGGGGTAAGGGATTAAGCCAAATTGTTTTGCGGCACCGTGCGGTGATACAGCTTAAATATTCCTTACCGTCCGGTTGCCAGTTATTTCGGGCATCACCCATTATAATCAGTATAGTTTGCGGGGTTAATGTATATATAAAGTCTTTTGCAAATTGTTCCCATACCTGTCCGTAATTGCTAAAGCCGGTGCGGGATATCCGGGCTTCTCTGAGAATTATTCTGGCTGCGATATTCCATGCTGTGGAAATGGATCCGGCCATGTTGGTCACATCGGCGATATGATCAACAAAGGCATAGGACTTTAATTTCGAGAACCTGTGTTGCAGGCTTACCAGTAGTTGTAAAAAAAACAAGCTGTATGGTGCCATTGAACCGGAAAGATCGCACATTACTGTTATACGGGGTTTGCCCGGCACAGGCTTCATTTTTTTCAGCACCACGGGTATCCCCCCCCGGGCCGCCGCTTGGCGTATGGTGCGGCGCATGTCCACGATTCCGGTGGGTGCGGGCTTTTTTCGGTATCCTTTGTGGGCGGCCAGCCGATTTCCAATAGCAGTAATAATTTTATTTATTTCGGCTAATTGCTCAGCATCAGCTTTAGCCAGATCAAGTTGTTGCAAGTTGGTTGGCCCGGGAGATGTGTTTCTATTTTGGTATGCCTCCTGTGGAGATACTGGTTTATATTGCCGGCCTGAACGGTGAATACCGGGTTTAATGGCCTGACCATCGCAGGTTAAATCATTATTGTCATTGTTCCGATTATTAAAGGCTGTATTATACTCATAACCAGAGTTCAGGCCAGCACCGCTTTTACCGGCCCCGGAACCACCGGTTATACCGGCTTCGTTGATTAACATTATCTCATGTCGGATGCTGTTTTTTATATTATGCAGGCGGTGAATAAAATCTTCATCACTCAACTGGGGCGGGTTGGTCAGTACTTTTTCGGCATCGATTGGCGGGGGAATTATTAGATGGTTGTCTTTTGATGTGTTTTGCAAGTAATCATTGATGACAGCTTTAAGGGAATCGACAGATAGTTTATCCTTGGCAAGGGTACATTGTGCCGCCGTTAAGGCATCGCCTCCGTACAGTTCAATTATTTGTAGAGCACGGCAAAAATCCAGGATTTCCCCGGGTGAAATGCGCAGACCGGCCCCCCGTAGAAGATTTACCAAATTAATTATACTGGCGTGCATTTTCAAACACCTCAAACTTATGTGTCACTCATGGGCATACTTAAACTATTATTTCAGTCTCACACTCACCCTCAGAGGGCATATTCGAGTACTTTATGCATAAATTCAATCATTTGACTGTGAATACGGCGTATAAAGTCCAGAGACTCATCTTCCCGGTTAATTTTTACGCTTGCGCTGATTACCAGGGTTAGTTTTTTAATATCATATATCGCGGTGAAGTAATCACATTTTATTGAAAACAAATGAAAGTCCGGTTCTTTAATAAAGGATAGTTTGCCAACCAGTTGTTCCGAAGGCAGCAGGACGTTAACCGCTTTGTGCTGTATTTTTAATTCCTTAAAGCCCAGTAAATCGTGCAGTTGCTTTAATAAATCGGTACTTAATACTTGTGGATCGGTTATGGCAATGCTGCAGAATATTTCGCGCCGTTCAGCATTTTGTACAAAATTAATATGCCCTGCCTTACCGAGGTCCACCATATAAGAATCAGTTTTCTGCCGGTAAATGACCGGGGCGGGTTGCTGGTTGACAAATTCGGCCCAACCGGAACCGGGTACGGTTTGCTGAGCCTGGATAACCGGACCGGTTACCTGCGGTGTGATTGGTGGCTTTGTAAACCCGTGACACAACGGCATGAGCACTTCACTAATAGATACTTGTTCGATGCAAGCCCGGCAGTTATACTGGCTATCCCTGAAATGTGGGTTATATTTTATGCGGGCTGTGATAATACCGCCCTGGACGGCTAGATCGGCATGTGCAACCACTGCCACATCCCGGGAGCGCCATTCCACCAGTCTGACCCCCAAAAGTTCGCCACGCTCCATATCCAGGTGACTTAATTCGTGCAAATGGGGCAGTATGCGGGTTGGCTCCAAACTTTTGGCCGTGACGATAATTTTTGCATCGGAAACCGGTTCATAGAACTGGCCGGCGGCATTGATCGGCTTTACAGAAAACAAAAGCGGCACAACGCGTTCCGCCCAGGCCGGAGAAGTGACGTTAAACAGCAGGTAATTGGCGTTAATATGTAGAACAAGTCCGGGAACTGTTATCTTATCACCCGTGGCCTGCAATTGGGGCTCGGTGGACAGCAGTGTTAATACCGTGTTCTTTTTATCCAACTGCTTGGTGAAAATTTCTATCAGCATAATTTACCTCCGTGCTACTATCACCGCCTGATACAAAATTATTTTATCATTTGAGGAGTAGGTATGAATAGGGTCGATGATTTTTTTAACAGTATTGAAAGTGTCATGGATGGATTGCTTAAGCAGCAATATATAGTTGACAGAAAGATTGCCACCGCAGTTTTTCTGGCCGGGCGTCTGGAAAAGCCGCTGCTTATAGAGGGTCCGGCCGGGGTGGGTAAAACCGGGCTGGCCGGTGCAATAGCAACAGCCAGGCAAACGGAACTGGTAAGGCTGCAGTGTTATCCCGGGCTGGATGAAAGTAAAACCCTTTACGAGTGGAACTACCAAAAGCAATTGTTATATATCCAAATGCATGGCAGCGACGTCGATATCTTTTCCTCCGAATTTTTGTTGGAAAGGCCACTGCTTAAAGCCTTCCGGGCACCCAAACCGGTGGTTTTGCTGGTTGACGAAATAGATAAAAGTGAGGAAGAATTGGAAAGCTTTCTGCTTGAAGCTTTATCCGAATTTCAGGTCAGTATACCGGAGTTGGGTATACTGACGGCGATGCATAAGCCATACGTTGTGATTACCAGCAACAGCACCCGGGAACTGGGGGATGCCCTTAAACGCAGGTGCTTGTATCTTTACCTGGCATATCCTGATGCCGCCCGGGAACAAGCTATTTTAAGTTTAAAGGTGCCGGGCCTTTCAGGGTTTCTGGCCAAACAAATTGTTGCCTTTGTGCAGCAGTTGCGGAAGATGAAACTTAAAAAGGCACCCAGCATAACTGAAACCATAGACTGGGCCAGGACATTGTTGCTATTGGGCCGGGACAGTTTGGAAGAGCAACTGGTTCGGCATACATTAAATGTATTGTTGAAATACGAAGAAGATATCAGAGAGGCAGAGCGAAAATCAGGCGGCATTTTATTGTCCCTGGCGGCGGATTCCGGGCCGGTTGCAGGTGCCTTTGCAGAAGACGACAACCAACCGAAGGTGGACCGGGCCGGCATCGATCAAAAGCAACAACACGGGCCGGACCCGGCAGATGATCCAGTGCTGGCCAGGTTTGACTTTTAAAACTGGTATGTGAAAACCCGATTGGGGGTTTTATTGAACGCTAATTCTAATAAGAACCTTGCGTTGACGGGGGCCGTCAAATTCACAAAAAAATATTCTTTGCCAGTTACCCAGCAGTATTTCTCCACCGGACACCAGCACGGTTTTTTCGGTACCGGCAAGAAAAGCTTTTATATGGGCGTCCGAATTTCCTTCCAGGTGGGTATACCCACCGTCGTCCGGCACCAGTTTGTTTAAATGCATCAATATATCATGTATAACACTGGGATCATGGCCTTCATTAATGGTTACACCGGCGGTGGTATGAGGCACATAAATATGACATACTCCTTCAGATATCCCGCTTTCTTTTATAAGATGGGTAATGTCGCGGGTCAGATCGATAAATTGTTCTTTTTTACCGGTATTAATTCTTAAAGTATGCAAATTGGTCATGGTTTTCATCCCCCTTAAATAAATAACCTGCCGTTTAAGGGCAGGTTTATTAATTGCTAGTCCGGATCATAAATATAACCTCGTAAAATGGCTTATCCCTTTATTTAACTTATAGTTACAAACTTTGGGCTGCTCTAAAGCCAAGGTTAAAGGTTAGTACTTCCAGTTTTACGGACAAGTCCACATTACGTATTTCAATTTCATCCGGTACGTTTAGTCCCACCGGGGCAAAGTTTAAAATTGCCTGTACGCCATTTTTTACCATCATATCGGCCACTTCCTGGGCGGCACTGGTGGGAACGGCTATTACCCCAATGCGTATGTTTTCCTTTTGAGCTGTTTCGGGGAACTGTGTCAGTGGCTGTACCACCAGGTTGCCTATTCTTTTGCCTATCCGTTCAGTATCTTTATCAAATACACCTACAATATTGAAACCACGCACATTGAATCCCCGGTAGGTGCACAGTGCAAAACCCAGGTTGCCGGCACCCACGATAGCCAACGCCCATTCCTGGTCCAGACCAAGTATTTTTAATGTATACTTCAACAAGTCTTTGACATTATAACCTACGCCTCTGGTGCCAAATTCACCAAAGTAGGCCAAATCTTTGCGGACTTGGGCCGGACTAACTCCTACCCCTTCGGCTATCTCACCCGATGATACAGTAGTGATACCGTTTCTATCTAACCTTTCTAAGAATCTGGAGTATATTGAAAGCCTGGTTACTGTTGCTTCCGGTACCCGTAAAGTTTTCAATCATGTCACCTCCGCTCCCCCTTTATATGCTATATATCTTAACCAAAAACACTATGCACGGTTTTTGTCATTGCTATTTCATTTATTTAACAAACTTTGCTGTAATACCAGGTTAACAATGTTATAAAATTCACATGATATTGATATATATATCACGTATGCCCAAATATGTCAAATAACTTCCTCTTTAACGGGCGTATTCGGGGGTTAATGCTAATTTTCGGCCTGTAAACGGCTGCATTTAATAAATTCCTTCTGTAAGGGTATCTTTGTATACGTGTTATTGTGTCAACCCCTTAAATACCTCGCGGGCGGCCTCAATGGTCTGGTCGATCTGTTCACTGGTATGGGCCAGGGACATAAAGGCGGCCTCAAACTGGGATGGGGCCAGATATACGCCTTTGTCCAGCATACCCGCAAAATATTTGGCAAATCGTTCAGTATCTGATTTTAATGCCGAAATGAAATCAGTTACGGGCTCGCTGGTGAAAAATGTGCAAAGCATGGATCCCACCCGGTTAAAGGTAAGGTTCAGCCCCGCTTCTTCGGCTGCTTGCTTCAACCCTGATTCCAAACGGGCTGATTTTTGCTCCAGTTCATCATAAACGCCCGGCCTGCGCAGTAACTGCAGGGTGGTGATACCGGCTGTTACCGCCAGCGGGTTGCCTGACAGTGTTCCGGCCTGGTATACTGGTCCCGCCGGGGCCACCTGGGACATAATGTCCTTTTTACCTCCATAAGCGCCAACAGGTAGTCCGCCACCAATTATCTTACCCAGGCAGGTAATATCGGGCTCAACGTTATACAGTACCTGGGCACCGCCGTAGGCCACCCTGAAGCCTGTCATTACCTCATCCATAATGAGAAGTGCTCCGTATTGTTCGGTCAAACGGCGTAAACCCGCCAGAAAACCCGGTACCGGGGGAACTACTCCCATGTTGCCCGGGACAGGTTCCACGATTACTGCTGCGATATCCTCGCCCACCTGCCGGAAAATCTCCTGCAGGGTTTCCAAATCGTTAAAGGGAGCGTTAATGGTATGTTCAGCCGTGCCCGCCGGCACTCCCGGACTGGTGGGTACGCCCAGGGTAAGGGCACCGGAACCCGCCTTAATTAAAAGGAAATCGGCGTGCCCGTGATAGCAGCCGGCAAATTTGACTATCTTATTGCGCTTGGTATAACCCCGAGCCAGCCTGATGGCACTCATCGTAGCCTCGGTGCCCGAGTTAACCAGCCTGACCATATCCATGGCCGGGAGGGCTTCTATGATCATCTTTGACAGCTCAGTTTCCAACTCGGTAGGGGCACCAAAACTTGTGCCCATTTCCAGGCAGCCCTGTAAAGCTTTAACCACTTCGGGATGCCGGTGGCCCAGTATCAACGGACCCCAGGAACCTACATAATCAATGTATGTATTGCCGTCTACATCGGTCAGCATGGCCCCCTCGCCCCTGGCAATAAATACCGGGGTGCCTCCCACCGATTTAAAAGCCCGTACCGGACTGTTTACCCCGCCGGGGATATATTTAGTCGCCTCTGCGTAAAATTGGGCCGACTTATTAAATCCATTGTGCATTGGATCACCGCCCTGTTTTATTAGTAAGCGCAAAAGCGCCAGCACTTAATCAATGAAATATTTCATACTGCTTTTTTTCAGCTCGGCTGTGCTGAATAGCAATTTATAATTGGTTACACCGGTTTTTTCCGCCATTTTTTTGGCCAATTGCTCACATTGCACCCTGGTTTGCCCGTGTATAACGGTAAATATGGTATATGGCCAGCCGGGTTGTCTGGGACGCTGGTAGCAATGGGTTACTTCGGGAAGTCCCGCCAGCAACCGTCCCACGGTGGCCGCCCGTTCTTCGGGTACGTCCCAAACCACCATGGCATTTGCTGTGAAGCCAAGATCCTGATGGCGCAACGCTGCTCCGAAACGGCGAATCATGCCGTTACTTATCATTTCATTTATTTTGATCATCAATTCTTTTTCTGACAGACCAATCCTTTGGGCTATAGCCTGGTATGGTCTCTCCACCAGGGGCAGACCCTGCTGCAATTCCCTGACAATCTTTTTTTCCAATTCAGTCAGCATGCTTCACCTCGGACAGGTTGAAGTTTACGCGAACTTTGAAAATATTGATGGCCGGCAGGTTTAATATATCCGCCAGGCCGGTTTTTTCTTTAATCTCGTTTAAAATGCTGTTGATATGTTGTTCCGACTCGGCCAGTAACGTAAACCACATATTATAGTGATGGTTGCGCAAGTAATTGTGAGTTATCCCTGGATAGCTGTTAATTATTTGAGCTACACGGTCAATTTCCTCTTCAGGTACACGCAATGCGCATAAAGTACCTGTATAGCCGATTTTACGGGAATCAAATAGCCCGCCCAGTCGCCTGATTATTCCGGCCTGCTGCAACCGGGAGATTCTATCCATTACCTCTTGCCCGCTGATACCGAGTTGTCTGCCAATCATTTCGTAGGGTCGCTGGACCACCGGGAAATCGGACTGAATAATTTGCAGCAGTTTTTTATCTGTTTGATCAACGCTCATGGATTAATATCCCTTTCTTCCGTGGTAAAGACACCAGGGTTCCTCAGCCATGTAATCACCATGATAATAATAAGCCCTGGCCCGGCAACCGCCGCATATTTTTTTAAACTGGCAGGCGCCGCAGCCCCCGCTATACTCCATGGTGCGCAGTTTTTGCAGTACTTCGTTGTTGTGCCAAATTTCATCAAAGGGGGCCTGTCGCACATTGCCCAGGGGGATATTAAGATAAGCGCAGGGCTGTACGTCACCCCGGGGACTAACTATACAATAAGCTGTTCCGGCCAGGCAGCCCCGGCTAAAACGCATACTAACCCCCATCTGGCGGGCGATGCGCATGAATTGGGGTGCGCATGTCGGTTTAAGCTCTATATCCACCTGGCCTTGCTTGACCATGATGCGCCGCAGCAAATGTTCATATTGCTCGGCACGCAGTGTTTCCGTTTCTATATTTACCGCCCGGCCGGTGGGTACCATAAAGAAAATATGATGTCCCCGGGCACCCAGTTTGACGGACAGGTCGGTTAAATCCTCAATTTCGCCGCTGTTCCACTCCATTACCGTTGTATGCAATTGAAATGGCAGCCCGGCATCACGGCAGGCTTGCATGCCGTCCACCGCTCCCTGCCAGGCTCCGGCACAGGCCCTGAAATCATCGTGCCTGCCTGGGTCCGTACTGTCCAAACTGATACCCACTGCCATGGCTCCCGCTTCTTTTAATCTGGCGGCAGCCTTCGGGGTGATCATGGTTCCGTTGGAACCTAATACGGGTCTCAGCCCCGCGCCGGCAGCATATTGGATCAACTCATATATGTCTTCCCGCATGAGCGGCTCGCCGCCGCTGAAAATCATTATTTTAAAACCTGCCCGGGCAATTTCATCAATTAATTTTTTGCCTTCTGCAGTGTTAAGTTCCTCATCGGCCCGGGCACCTGAATCCCGGTAGCAGTGCTTGCAGTACAGGTTGCAAGCGTTGGTGGTGTTCCACGATACCAGCATGCTGCTACGTTCCTTTCTTCAAACCTTTAGATTATACCCGGTCATGTTATGATAAGCCATTTAAGCCGGCTAGCCATCCTCTTTTAACCAGCGTACCACATCCGGAGCATGGTAAGTTATGATGATATCCGCCCCGGCTCTTTTCAGGCCGGTCAATAGTTCCATGGTGGTTTTTTGTTCGTCAATCCAGCCAAGACGGGCAGCGGCCTTAATCATGGAGTATTCGCCACTAACATTGTATGCAGCCAACGGGCCGTCAAAATTCTCCCTTACCGCAGCAATTACATCCATATAAGCCATGGCCGGTTTAACAATAACCATATCGGCCCCTTCGGTGATATCCTGCTCTACCTCACGCAGGGCTTCCCTCAGGTTGGGCGGGTCCATCTGGTAGGTTTTGCGGTCACCGAATTGCGGGGCCGAGTCGGCGGCTTCCCGAAAGGGACCGTAAAATGCCGAAGCATATTTAACGCTGTAGGACATGATGGGAACATCAGCATATCCGTGCTCATCCAGAGCCTCCCGAATAGCCCGCACCCGCCCGTCCATCATATCCGATGGCGCTATAATGTCAGCGCCGCTTTGAGCGTGGGAAACAGCAGTGCGAGCCAGCAGTTCCAGAGTTGGGTCGTTTAGAACTTTACCTTCATGTACAATTCCGCAATGGCCGTGATCCGTATATTCGCACAAACAAACATCGGTAATTACCAATAGCTCGGGAAATTTATCTTTGATGGCCCGTACGGCTTGCTGAATAATGCCATTGGCATCATAAGCACCGCTGCCCACGGCATCTTTACTGTCCGGGATGCCGAACAACAGTATGCCCGGAATACCCAGCGACTGTACTTCCTTTAGCTGAATCAGCAGCCGGTCTGTGGAAAACCTATACACGCCAGGCATGGACTCTACAGGTTGTTGCACATCCCGACCACCGGTAATAAAGAATGGATATATTAAATCATCTACTCGCAGGTGGTTTTCCCTGACCAACCGCCGCATGTTGGCGCTGGAGCGCAAGCGGCGCGGCCTGGCAACTGGATAATACATGGTCCACCTCCTGTTTATTGTAGGATGTAGAGTATGCTTTATTAGCTTGCCGACGTTCCGGTTTCTTCGTCGGTTAGATAACAGGCGGGATCCGGTGCCCAGAAATCGCCGTGCACCGCCTCAGCCCTGGTTCTAAAATTGCCGTTGCACATATCCAGCCAGCGGCACCTGGCACAACGTCCCTTTAGCAGCGGCTTACGGTTTTTAAGTCCTTGCAGCACGGGATGATCTGGATTTTTCCATATATCTCCAAAGGGTTTTTCTTTAATATTTCCCAGTACATGCTGGCGAGTAAACTGGTCGGGATAAACATTGCCGGACCAGTCCACGGCCCCGATGGCTATGCCCGAACGGTTGCCACCATTGGCGGTCAGTAGTTGTTTGACCCGTTCGGCCCTGTCCGGGGAAGTTTTTTGCAGAGCCAGATAGATATAAATGCCATCGGCGTGGTTATCAACCGTAAGTATTTCCTTGTTCAGACCACGGCGGTGGTAATCCCTAGTACGTTCCATAATCAATTCCATGGCCTGCCTGGTTTGGCTGTGGCTCAAATCTTCATCAAGCATTTTGCTTCCCCGGCCACTATATACCAGATGATAAAAACACACCCTGGGTATATCTTCAGCTTCAATTAAATTAAAGATATCCGGCATTTGGTCAAAGTTATGGCGGTTAATGGTAAAGCGCAAACCTACCCGCTGGCCAATGGACCGGCAGGCACGTATACCACTTAATGCAGCATTAAAGGCTCCTTTGCGGCCACGAAAACGATCGTTATTATCACCAATACCGTCCAGGCTGATACCTACATAACTGATCCCTATTTCCTTTATTCGGGCGGCTACCTCCGGGGTTATCAATGTACCGTTGGTGGAAAGGGTGCAGCGAATATTTTTACTGCGGGCATAACCGGCCAACTCAAAAAAATCAGGGCGCAGTAAAGGCTCGCCTCCGGAAAAAAGGATTACAGGCACATTAAAGGCGGCTAGGTCGTCAATAAACTTTTTAGCCTCCGCGGTGGTTAGTTCATTTCCAAAAATCCGGTCATCGGAATTGGAATAACAGTGCAAACATCTTAAATTGCAAGTACGGGTTGTGTTCCATACCACCACGGGGCCATGTCCGGTAGTTGTTCCATTGCGCTGGCAGCTTGCATCATGTTTATAGCGCAGTGAATCACCGTAGTATTTTGCTCCGCAAAGTAGTCTGCTTACGCTGATCATAAATTTCTCCTTGTTTAGAGCCGGTTTGGTACCGACGGGTTATAGCTTAAAAATATTATAAACTGAAATGCTATTGTGAAAAGCCTTACAGGTGACAAGTTGGTGCAAACAAAGCCTATTTTTATTTACCTGACTTGATACTGTCCAAAATAGCCTGTAGTAAACCGCTGATGGTGTACTCTTTTGCTTCAATGTGCACCGGTAGTCCCAGATCACGGGCGGTAGTGGCGGTGATGGGTCCGATGCAGGCTATGCGGGCATTGTTAACAAATTCACCCGGGTTGGCCTCACCCAGTAAGTTAATAAAATTACGCACCGTAGATGAACTGGTGAAGGTGATTAAATCAATGGAGCCATTGACCAGCATGTCCTTAATATCCCCGGCGTTACCGGTACCCACTACAGTACGATAAGCTGTCACTTCATCCACTTGCACACCCATACGGGACAGCGCTTCGGGCAATACTTTCCTGGCGATGTCCGCCCGGGGTAGCAATACCCGGTCGCCAGCCGACAATTTACCTTTTAGTCCCTCTACGATGGCTTCAGCCCGGTATTCAGTCGGTATGTAGTCTACCTTAAGGGCCATTTTCCGAAGTGCTTTGCCAGTTTGTGGCCCGATGGCACATATATTTATGCCCTTTAGGTCCCGCACGTCTCCGTTTAACTGTTGCAGTGTGTTAAAAAAGTATTTTACCCCATTTACGCTGGTAAAAATAATCCATTGATAGCGGGACAGGTTAGCTAGGGCATTTTCAAGGGGTGCGTTGTCCTCGGGTGCGGCAATGGCGATGGTGGGGAATTCCACCGGTTCGCCACCTAATCTTTCAATAGCCCGGGACAATTCACTGGCCTGTTCCCGGGAACGGGTGACCAAAACTCTTTTGCCGAATAGTGGCTTATTTTCAAACCAGCTCAGTTTATCCCGCAGGCGCACCACTTCTCCTACGATAATAATGGCGGGGTTTTTAAAATCATGTTCCCGGGCCAGGCGGGAAATATTGTCCAAACAGCCCACTAAAGTTTTTTGTTCCGGGCGGGTGCCCCAGCGAATCAGCGCTACGGGGGTTTGGGGAGCTCTGCCGTGTTGTAACAGTTTATCCACAATACCCGGCAGGTTCCCCATGCCCATTAGGAATATTAAAGTTCCCACGCCGGTGGCTATTTTGGACCACTCAATGTTGGATGTTTCTTTGGTGGGATCTTCGTTACCGGTGATGATGGCCAGGGTGGAAGTGAAGTCCCGGTGGGTTACCGGTATGCCGGCGTAAGCCGGTACAGCGATGGCCGAGGTAACGCCGGGGATTATTTCAAAGGGTATACCGTGACGGGCTAATTCCTCAGCTTCTTCGCCGCCGCGTCCAAAAACAAAGGGATCTCCCCCTTTTAAACGGGCCACGGTTAAACCTTGCATGGCCTTTTCCACCAACAGTTGATTTATTTCCCCCTGGGTCAGGATGTGCCGGTCCGGTTGTTTACCTACAAATATACATTCAGCGTCTGAACGGCGCTGTTCCAGTAATCTAGGTCCTGCCAACCGGTCATATACGATCACGTCGGCTTGTTTAATGCATTCCAGACCTTTTAATGTAAGCAGCCCCGGGTCGCCCGGCCCGGCACCGATGAGGTATACCGTTCCCTTTTTATTTGTCATGAAAACCAAACTCCTGTCTTGCTTGCTGTAATATTTTTTCTGCCCCGCGTTCGATCAGAACTTCGGCCAGTTGAGTGCCCAATTTCCGAGCAGCAGCCACCGGTCCCGTTATGCTGTGGCGAATAGCGGCTTTACCGTGCAGGTCAATCACCGCCCCTTCCAGTGTGAGTAGATTATCATGGAGATAGCCATAAGCGCCTATGGGTACCTGGCAACCACCTTCCAATCTCTTCATAAAAGCTCTTTCGGCCTCAATGGCGGCTCGGGATGGTCCGTGGTCAAGGGGGGCTATAATATCCCGGGTTTCATCATCGTTGCTTTTAATTTCTACCCCAATGGATCCTTGCCCTACGGCGGGCAAGCAAATATCAAAGGGGATCAACTGGGATATCATCTCTTCATAACCCATGCGTTTTATGCCGGCGTAAGCCAGAACAATGGCATCCAGTTCCAACTCTTTGAATTTGCGCAGCCGGGTGTTCAAGTTTCCCCGAATATCTACCATCTGTAAATCCGGTCGATAATATAGCAATTGAGCGCGGCGCCTTAAACTACTGGTGCCGACCAGGGCACCTTTCTTTAAACTGGCCAACTTAATATTATTTTTAGATATTAATACATCGCCAGGATATTCCCGTTGGCAAATCGCACCAATGGTCAACCCTTCCGGTAATTTGGTGGGTAAATCCTTCATACTGTGTACAGCCAGCTTAATACTATCGTTAAGCAGAGCTGATTCCAATTCTTTGGTAAATAGCCCTTTGTCACCGATTTTAGCTAGCGCTACATCTAAAATATGATCTCCCTTTGTTTTCATGCCTTTAATTACGAAATTGCGTCCCGGGTGGGCTTTAAGCAGTGCATCTGCCACCCAGCGGGCCTGCCACATGGCCAGGTCACTGTCCCGGGAACCGATAAGCACTTGGTTTACCATTTTGGCCTCCGATACATTTTACCTTAAGGCACAGGATGCCCATATTGGTTTGAAAAGTTTCGCTTGCGGGAATTCTTTATGCCAAATATCCTTCAATGCTGGCCCGACGCTTGGGCTGTGATGCTTGTGCTTTGCCGTGCTTGCCCACCTTGGTAGATTGTTTGACGTTAGTGTGCCCGTTCGGGGTAACCAGGTAGTCGACATCGTCCAGGCAAAATAATTCCTCCATGGCCTCTTTGTATAGCGGGCCTTGCTCGGTAAGGGCGTATTCCTTTAACCGGGTAACGGGAGTGTGCAGCAATTGATTAACGATGTTATTAGCCATGGATCCGATCACCTTGCGATCGTGTTCGGAGATGTTACCCAGTTTACCCAGGGCTCGGGCCATTTCCCTCTCTTTAATTTCCTCTCCGCGTTTTTTCAGTGCACTGACGGTGGGTATGACATATTGCATGTCTAGCCACTGGACAAACTCATCCACCTGTTCCTCAATGATGCCTTCCGCCATAATGGCAGCCCGCTTGCGTTCCATTAGATTATTGTCCACTACGTTTTGCAAATCATCTATATCGTAAAGGGTCACACCAGGTATTTTACCCACTGCGGGGTCTATATCCCGGGGCACCGCAATGTCAATCATCATTATTTTTTTATTGGGTTTTGGGGACAAGGCACTTTGTACATCGGAGGCCCGTACCACATAGTGGGTAGCCGCAGTGCAACTGATTACAATGTCGGCTGCTTCCAAATAACGATGCAATTCATCGAATTTAACAGCCCGGCCACCAAACTGGCGGGCCAGGCACTCGGCCCGGTCATGGGAGCGGTTGGAGACGATGACCCCTGAAACACCGTTGGCAACTAAATGCTTGGCGGTCAATTCACTCATTTTACCGGCACCGATAACCAATACTGACCTGCCGGTAAGATCGTGAAAAATTTGCTTGGCCAGTTCAACCGCAGCATAGCTGATGGAAACGGCATGCTGGTCGATGCCTGTTTCGGTACGCGCTCGCTTGCCCACAGTGATGGCATGTTTAAATAAAGTATTGATAACTTTGTCCGTGGCTTTATACTCTTGGGCAAGATGGTAAGCCGTTCTTACTTGGCCCAATATCTGGGTTTCACCCAACAGCATAGAATCCAGCCCGGCTGCTACTCGGAATAAATGCCGGGCTGTTTTATGCTGTGTAAAGGCATAGGTGTACTTTTTAATCATTGACGCCTCAACGCCCGATTTATGTTGTAAAAAACTTCTAATAGTTTCTATGCCGCTTTCAATATCAGTAACATGGGCATAAATCTCAGTACGGTTACAGGTGGAAATAATTACGCAACCCAAAATTACCGGTTGGTCAAGCAGCCTGGCCAAGGCATCCGGCAATGAATTATCAGAAAAGGATAGTTTCTCCCTAATCTCCACCGGAGCAGTTTTATGATTGACACCGATTGATATAACAGACATTATTTACCCGCTCCTTTGCTTTATCTAAATCCCCGTGCTTGACCAGGTCGAATGTGGTTTCATCCACCAGATTTTTTAATATCTGTTCACGCTTGTTTGGATCCGTTACCTGTTCCTGCACCTGCTTACGTACTGTATTTAGAAAATCAGTGAATTCGCCAAATACAGGGCTGAAATCACGCTCCAGCCTTTTACGTATCAGCTTGGCCAGGCGGGGACTGCTGCCGCCCGTGGAAATGGCCAGTTTCAGCGAACCCCTGTGTACCACCGAAGGCACAAAAAAACTGCACCGGGGCGGGTCATCCACTACATTGACTACAATATTACGTTTCATGCAATCGTTGGCCACAGCATGGTTGGTGGCGTCATTATTAGTGGCACTAATTACCAAAAAAGTATCCTCTAAATCACTGGTTTGATATATACCCCGGCGGTGCATAACCAGACCGCGGTTTACCATGTCCTGTAGCCCGGGGGTTAACTGGGGGCTAACGACATGGATTTTAGCACCACAGCGGGCCAAAGCATTAACTTTGCGCTCGGCTACTTTGCCGCCGCCTACCACCAAGCATTTTTTATCCGTAAGATTAAGAAATATGGGGTAAAGTTCCAAAGAAATCAGCTCCGGGTGCAAAAATGCGGGGGAAGTACAAAGTTAGTATGCCTCCCCCGGTCACATTTTCAGGATGTAATTAATGTTAGAACTTCCTGACACCAATAAAATCAGCAATGATTTGCATGGTTTTTTTAACTGGTACATCGGGCAGCTTGGTCAATTCTTTTTTTGCTTTGGCAATATATTGATTAGCGATAGCCGCTGAATATTCTATACCTCCGCACCGGGTGATCAAATCAATGGCTTCGTGAACTTCTTCTTCACTCTTATCAATTTTTTGTATGATTTCATGCAGCCGGTTTCGGTCACTGCTTTCTTTAAGTGCGTAAATTGTTGGCAAAGTTATAATGCCCTGCCTTAAGTCACCGCCCACCGGCTTACCCAATTTGATTTGCTCGGCAGTCATGTCCAGAATATCATCCGTTATTTGAAAGGCCATACCAATATGGTGACCAAACCTGCGGAGGGATTGATGTAAGTGCTGTGGAGCACCACAGGCTACAGCTCCCAATTGGCAAGAGGCTGATATTAAAAGGGCGGTTTTCCGGTTAATACGATAAAAATAATCTTTAATATTCTGATCGGTATTATAGGTCGTGGAAATCTGCAGTATTTCCCCTTCACTCATTTTTACGCTGGTATCTGCCAGCACTCTAGGTATCAATGGCTCCTCATAACGGGAAATTAGTATTAAAGATTTACCCAGCAAATAGTCGCCAATATGGGTGGAAATGCGGTTGCCCCATTTGGCTCTGACAGTGGGAATACCCCTTCGGGTCAGGGATGAGTCCACAACATCATCATGCACCAGACTGGCCATGTGAATTAGTTCCAATGCCACCGCTATGGGAACCAATTTGTCCATATTGAAGTTGTAAAATTTGCCGCCCAGCAGGCAGAAAGCAGGGCGCAGACGCTTGCCGCCCGCGTTAATCAAATGCGTAGCTGTTTCCGTTAGTAACGGATCGGAAGATTTTACAGCATTTTTTAGCTCATCTTCCACAACGCTTAATTCTGTTTTTATTTCGCTGAAGAAATCAAATATCATTATGCTCACCTACTCATTGTGAAAGAAGGCTATTTAAAAAGAAGGCTATTTAAATACATGAGCTTTACCTTCGACAACGTTGGATAAATTTCCTTCTTTTGCGTTGTCAAGCGGGTGTTTGAGGTTTGTGATGGTCTTTCATAATACCGGCTGGCGGCTAATGACGGTAGCCTTTTAGCTGTAGACTGCTTATAAACTACTATATTAGATTATTATATTTTACTCTTAAAATCAATGAGAATTGTATATACCCCTGCTTGTTTAACCAAAGCTTCTTTGTTATAATAAATATTGTCGTCAAAATGAATATGGGGGTGGATGGTGCCTGGTGGTGCCCCTGGTCTTCAAAACCAGTCCGTGGGGCGGCGATCCCGTCCCTGGTGGGTTCGATTCCCACACACTCCCGCCAGTAATAGCAAGGCTTCCGGGGTTCCGGAAGCCTTGTGCTTTTTGTGTTGCCACCCAAAATGGCAACGGATTTGGCAACATCATTACTTTGTTACTCCAGTTCCTTCTATTGTAATCCCCTTTTACCCTATGGTGGAAAACGAGGTCAATTTGTTGTCGGGTTATGATTTGAGAGAGAGGCGACAAGTGTGCAACAATGAACTATACCCATTATTTTGTCGCGCGCGCTCTTTCGCCGGGCTGCGAAAGCTTATTGAACATATTCATGAATAATTGAGTTCCTTAAATACCAGCAATAAACAGTGATTATGGTAATCCATATTCAAAGTTCTCATGCAACTGCCAAAAAGGGAACACTTAATAAACCGGCATCCGCAGGAAAAAATCCTGTAGATAACTTTTAATCCTGTAGCTTTTACGAAGCATCCACAGCTAATAGCTGGGATCTAACAAACAGGAAATGTTTAAGTTTGGCCTTTTTTTAGTCATTATATGCTCTAACCAAAGGTTGGGAGCAACTATTTATCTTAGAATTGTCTATTTGACGTTTTGCGTAGCTTTGGTTTTATTTCCTCTCTCAAAGCTTTATAAATCGAAAAACACATAAGTAACATAATTATCGAAAATGGCAACGCCGCTAAAATTGCCATTGTTTGCAGCCCTTCAAGCCCTCCGCTTAGTAGCAGTACCATGGCCGTTGATGATTGAAGGATACCCCATATTATTTTGACTTTTGTTGTAGGGTTGAGACTGCCGTCGGTTGAGAGCATACCTAAAACAAACGTAGCTGAATCAGCCGATGTAATGAAAAAAGTAATGATTAGCGTGGTAGCCAAAAGAGAAATGATCATTCCCAAAGGGAGATGTTCCAGGGTGATGAATAAGGCGGAAGATACATCCGCCTGAACGGCCGCCGCTATGCCTATGTTTTGAAACATCTCCATATTTAAAGCGGTTCCACCAAAAGCAGCGAACCAAAGGAAACTAAAAATACTGGGTGCGATTAAGACCCCCAAGATAAATTCCCTAATTGTCCTGCCCTTGGATATACGTGCTATAAAGGTGCCTACAAAGGGTGCCCAGGCAATCCACCACGCCCAGTAAAATAAAGTCCACTGTCCTATCCAGGTGCCCTGGGTAAAGGGGGTTAACCGTAAGCTCATTTGGATTATATTCTGCAAATAACTACCTAAAGTGGTGGTAAATGTGTCGAATATAAAAGTGGTTGGTCCCAGCAATAGTACAAATAACAGCAGACCAATCGCCACTGTTATATTGAGGTTACTTAAAATTTTAATTCCCTTGTTTAGGCCGGTGTTGGCGGAAAGCATATATAATACTGTGACGATCAATATTACCATAAGTTGCGTGGTTGGATTATTGGCAACACCAAAGATATGGGATAGGCCGCCATTTATTTGCAGTGCACCTAGGCCCAGTGAAGTAGCTACCCCAAATACAGTAGCAATGATAGCTAGTATATCTATAGCTTGCCCTAACGGTCCTTTTACCCTTTCCCCCAGAAGCGGAAAAAAAGTGGAGCTAACCAGGCCCGCAGTTTTTTTACGGAACTGAAAATAAGCAAGAGTAAGTGCAATAATTCCATAAATTGACCATGGATGCAGTCCCCAGTGAAAAAAAGAATAACGGAGCGCAGTAGCACCTGCCTCCGGGGTTTGTCCCGGTATTCCCATAGGGGGGTCTATGTAATGGTATATCGGTTCTGCTATTCCCCAGAAAACAAGCCCTATTCCCATACCGGCGCTAAATAACATGGCAAACCAGGTAAGGTTTGAGTAATCAGGTTTGTCGTAATCCGAACCAAGTTTTATATTGCCAAATTCACTAAAGGCAAGGTATAAACAGAAAATTAAAAAGCTGAACACTGTAATTAAATACATCCAGCCAAATTTAGCTATTGTAAAGTCCAACAGATGGGTGGCTGTATTGGCAAGGTTTTGTGGCAAAACTACACCCCAGACAACAAACATGAATACAAGAACCATTGATAAATAAAAGACCAAAGGATGCACCTTCCTCTATAAAGGTAAACAACACACCGGTATTTATAGTTTATATTGTTTTTCGTATTTTACCCGGTTATGGTTTTGTAAATCATTAGGCAAACGGGAAAGAAATGAGAAGTATAATAACATGAAAAAGCCGCTGCTATCAAGAAATGTTGTTACTACCGGGTATAAATACCTTGATTTACACATTTCGTCAAAGTATTGATTAGATTAGTATGAATAGGAATTACTTTTAAGAGGTCATATAATAGCATCCGGCTGTTCCAGTAGTGGTTTTATTCTTTTCCTGATTTCCATCCTGTTGGTGTTTGGCATGGGTTTCAGTGGATATGGCGGTGTTTACGAGGCTGAAAAATATAGTGTAAAAAAGTTACCCCCTTTATGGCGGGGGTAACATATTTTAGTGACGCGAGGGTGTTGGGGAAGTAAAAAAGTAAGCTTTGTCCTGAAAATAACGTCAGTTAATTTTCATCCCCTGCTGGTGCCGCCCGCAGCATGGATGTCTAGTTAATGATTAACTCATCTTTGTGCAGTAGCGACAATATAAAACCGGTCAGGCCGGTGAATAAATTAATCACTCCGAAGATTACGTAATTGGTGCTGATAAATCCGGTTTGTACAGTTGCAATAACTAAAAACATAAGCCCGAGCAGAACGAATAATAACGACTTCTTTTTGGAGTTTATCATATTCTCTTTGATTGACAGTGCCATTTCTATTCCTGTTATGCGAGTGTCCTTTTCCTCCTGCCATTTTTCCGCCGGAAAAATTGGATGATTAGTACGTTTGGCCATATGTAGCAATTTATAACCGTCGATGAGATGGATTTTGACCCGTCCATGCATTCGCCGCACTAATCGTCTGGCTTCGTCGGTGTATGAACCGGTGGTTACCACAATGCCCTTTTGAAAATGAGCCAGCCTGACTTCCTGCAGAAAAGCTTTGATTTTATCGGCGGATACTTTGTCGTTTTCTCCCGAGGAGTTTATGCACATGACAGCAGTTTTATAGTTGCGCATATAACCTGTCATATCGATGGAAGAATCGGCACAGTGGCTCAGCGGTTGTAGTTTTTCAAAGGAGGCAATGCCTTCGAGCAGGTCCTTTACTAATAAGATGAATTCTTCCCGATTGTTAATATTTTTAATGTTTTGCCGGCATTTGCGGGCACTGTACCAGATGTCCCGGTGAGTGTTCAATGCTTTATGCCGGTAGTTTTTTATTTTGGCCAGGGCTATCGCCTCAATAGCCATTACAATAATGAGGATAGTTTGGGATGTTATTCCCTGGGGAAAAAGCTGGGCGAAAAAAAAAGTAATAACCCAGGTGAACGACAGTATAAGGATAAAGTCAACAGCCCGGGCCAGCCTGGTGCGCTCGTCCCGGGGCGGGTTTTGCATATAATGACGTAAATTGTTGCTAAACATGATGAAAACACCTCCACGCAAGAGTTTACCCCGACCATACACATTTCGGGGGATGGTTGAAATTTATTAATTGGGCATATGCTTTTATGGAAAGTATTTCCCTATATTGTTGCTTTTACACTTAAGATAGGAATTGTATCAAGCAATTATAACAGCAAAGCCGACCTTGTAACGGGTCGGCTTGTCTAATATATACAAGGTTGTTTATTGCGTGTCAGCGGCAGCGGGATTCTTTAATTCACCTACTTTAAAATGAGTGGTCATATCTTTTTCCACAAACCGCCAGGTTTCTTTAGCATTGGTACGCCAGTTGGTGGGACATGATGATAGCGCCTCTACAAATGAGAAACCTCGCCCGGCCATTTGGTTTTCCAATGCTTTTTTAATGTAGCCTTTCAATTGTCTTAAGTTGGCGATGGTACCCCGGGCCACATAAGCCCCTTCCCTGGTGATGGCGGCTACCATTTCCGGTCCTCGCATAGGATAGCCTGTGGTTACGGGCTCCCGCCCGTAAGGACTGGTTTCGGTTTTTTGATTCGGCATGGTGGTGGGGGCCATCTGACCACCCGTCATGGCGTAGACGGTGTTGTTGGCCAGAATAACCGTGATATTTTCATTGCGACCAGCTGCGTTGACCAGGTGCTGGGAGCCGATGGCATAGCCGCCTCCGTCACCCATATAGGCTATGCATATAGTTTCGGGATTGGCCCTTTTTATGCCTGTGATCACAGGAGTGGTACGGCCGTGATGTGTTTGTACACTGTCCACGTTGAAAAAGTCGAAGGACAGTAGTGAACATCCAATGTCACAACCAAACACGGCCCGCTGTTGAATACCTAATTCGTCAATGGCTTCACCCAAACATTTTAATACCAGTCCGTGGCCGCATCCGGGACAAAATTTATGGGGTTTGGTTTCTATACGCCAACTGCGGGGTATTACCGGTTGAGGTTCGGGCATAGCTGTTCCTCCTTATTTTTTATCTAATTTCAATATCACCCGTTAAAGCCTTTGATATGCAGTTGGCGGGGGATTTTTTTAAATGTCCAGTTCCTTTATTACTGCCACTTCGTCACAATTAGGGAATTTAGGGCAATTGATACATTCTTTCCAAACCTTCTGGGGCAACTCTTCCTTGGCAATTAGTTTAAATCCGCATTTGACAAAAAAGGGAGCCTGGTAGGTAAGGGCAAATACTCTGGGCACCTCGATGTCCACTGCTTCGGCCAGGAAAGCTTCCACCAGGCCTCGACCCACTTGCTGGTGCTGGTAGGCTTCCTCCACGGCCAGAGAACGTATTTCGGCCAGATCATGCCAGATAATATGCAGTGAACCCGCTCCCACAACTCGACCGCCCACATCCGCAACGGTAAATTCACGTAAACCTTCATATAAAGAAGAACGGGAGCGGGCCAGCATCAGGTTCTTTTCGGCAAAGTGAGTTATCAGTTGATGAATGGATTCAATATCTGAAATTTTAGCTTTGCGAAAGAGCAAATTAATCTCCTGCCTTTACACCAAAATAAGTTGGCATGTTTTAGCCAGGACTAACACCCGGTACCGGTTTGCGCGGCATATGCCACAGCATTGCGGAATAAGGGCAGGCCGTGGGGCTCGCCCAGTGCTGCCCGCCTCCAGTTGGGGTGGTGGAACGATTCCACAAACCTTTCCGGGTGGGGCATAAGACCCAAAACCCGCCCGCTCTGGTCACAAATTCCGGCAATTGCGTGCAGTGAACCGTTAGGATTTTGGGGGTAATCCTGCGTTGCTTTTCCGCTTGCTGAACTTGCATAACGGAACACCACTTGTCCGCTTTGTTCTAATTTCTGTAAGGTAGTTTCGTCTGTAAAAAATTTGCCTTCCCCGTGTGCTGCCTGGTACTGTACAACGGAGCCGCCCAGGCCACGGGTAAATACACAATGGTTTTGTTCCACTAAAAGGCTGGTCCAGCGACACTCAAAATGGCCACTGTCATTTTGCATCAAGGTAGCTTGAATACTACCCAGTTCACCCCAGGGCAGAAGCCCGGTGCGTACCAATACCTGAAAGCCGTTGCAAATACCCAGCACCAGCTTGCCGTCGTCAACAAAACGACGTAGTTGGTCGTTTAGAAAGGAGGCCATTTCCACTGATAACACTTTTCCGGAATGAATGTCATCGCCGTAGGAGAACCCTCCGGGCACGGCCAGTATTTGATAATCAGCCAGTTTTTCGGTGCCGCTCCTCAGCTGGTTAACATGAACCAACCGGCAATCCCCGCCGGCTTTGCTGAAGGCGTAGGCTGTTTCCTGGTCACAATTGGTGCCGTCTGTTCTTAATATACATACCCGTGGTTTAGGACCGCGGACATTTAATTCTCCGGTGTTAATTTTATTTAGCATCCGCCGAACACCTCCTGCATGGGTTTTTGCCAGGCTTTAACTAGTTTGGCGGTGGAAACGCTAAAGATACAGATGTTTTCCTGGGTGAACGAAATGTTTTGTTCAACGGTGGTGTTGCCCAATATTATATGGGGTATGTCCCGAAACAGTTCTTCAGCTTGGACCTGGTCGGCCAATTCTACTAAAAAGCAGCCTGCTGTTTCATTGAACAAGAAGTAATCCGCCCTGTTGCCGGCCGGCAGGTTAATGGTTGCTCCTATGCCGCCGCCCAGGCACATTTCGGCCAGCGCGGCCAGCAGGCCTCCTTCACTGATATCGTGGCAGGCTAAAATTGCATCGTTGCCTATAGCCCGGTAAAGGCTGCGCAACGTGTTGGTCAAACTGGTTAGATCAATTAAAGGCACCTTGGGAGAGGAGGCTCCCGTGACATCATAGTATGTGGATCCGCCCATTTGATTTATATCCCTTTGGCCCAAAAGAGCGATAACACTGCCAGGACGTTTAAAATCGCTGGATACAGTTTGGGTTACGTCCTTTATCCGCCCAAAGCAGGATATGCAAAGAACGGGCGGTATTTTAATTACAGAGCCGTCCGGGGCCCGGTAAGTGCTGCTCAAGCTGTCTTTACCTGAAATAAAAGGCATACCGGTGGCTTTGACAAAGTCTACACAGGCATCCACGGCCTGGTCCAGGTCATATAAAGACTCTTCGTCCGGGTAGGGCCAGATAAAATTATCTATCAAAACCAATTCGTCGGGGTTGGCACCCGTGGCCACGGCGTTAGACACCGCTTCGGTGGCCGCCCAGAGACTACCGGCGTAGGGGTCGATGGTGTTTAATACGGGGTTTAGCCCGTGGGCAATAATTGCTCCATACTTTTTGCCCAGTACCGGGGCAATGACCACTGCGTCATTAGGTGCATCACCCGTTACTCCGGCAAATGGGGGTAATGCATTGCTGCCCTGCACACCGTGGTCATACATGCGCACAATGGGCTCTTTGGAGCACACGTTAAGGTGCTGCATTATTTCTATACATATCTGCTCCCAATTGTCAGGCACCGGTGGTTCGGTAACCTCCACCAGTCTTTTTTGCGGAGCTGCGGTCATAGTGCGATCGGGTATACCGTGATGTAGAAAATCCATGGCCAGCTCACAAACCAGATCATCATGGTAAAAAACTTCAAGCTTTTTGGTATCTGTAAACTCACCGATAACGGTAACTTCCACATTGTGTTCCCGGCATATGTCCGCCAGTCGTTCCATATGGGCCGGATTCACGGCCAGAGCCATTCTCTCCTGGCTTTCAGATAACCAAATTTCCCAGGGCGCCAGTCCCTGATATTTCAATGGTGCTAAGTCCAGGTGGATACGTACACCGGTATTTTCCCCCATCTCCCCAAATGCTGATGCGAAACCGCCTGCACCACAGTCAGTGATGGCTCTGATTAGTTTTTCATCACGCGCCTTTAGAAGGGCGTCGCTCATGCGCTTTTCTTCGATGGCGTGCCCTATTTGCACAGCACTGGCGTTTACATCTATTGTGCGGTGGGTCATTTCACCGCTGGAAAAGGTGGCTCCGTGTATACCATCCCGACCGGTGCGCCCCCCCACAATTACAGCCAAATCACCGCTTACTGCTTGTCCTTTGCCGGCATCCGCGGCGGGCATGATGCCATAAGCACCCACAATAATGGTAGGCTTGGCCCTGAAGTCCCGGTGGAAGTGTACGGATCCGTTATTGGTCGGTATACCCATGCGGTTACCGTAATCCCGTACCCCGTCCACCACACGGCGCAGCAAGTAATGGGGGTGTAAGCAACCCGGGGGAACCTCATCTGTTGGCAAATCCGGCGGTGCAAAACAGAACATATCCGTGGAAGCAATCACCTTGGCGCCTTTACCGGTACCCATGATGTCCCGGAAAACCCCGCCGCTGCCTGTCATGGCTCCGCCGTATGGCTCGATGGCCGACGGGGAGTTGTGGGTCTCCACCTTGCCACATAAAGCCAGGCCCTCATAGAATTCTATGACACCCGAATTGTCCTCAAAAGCGGAAAGCACCAACGGGTGGGCGGTCTGTTGGGTGGATTCCCGCAATCTTTGATAAAGCGGTTTTTTTACCTGACCATCCACCATGATAGTGGCCTTAAAGGTTTTATGCACACAATGCTCCGACCAGGTTTGGGCCAGGGTTTCTATTTCACAGTCGGTGGGGTCACGGTCCAGGCTGATAAAATATTTTTGAATGGCCCGCATTTCTTCCAGATTCAAAAATAAATTGTCCCGGCTTAATTCAATCAAAGCCCTGTCATCCATTTTTCTTATGGGGATTATCCGGGTATCTCCCGGCTGGCCCTTGATGATCAGGGTGGTTGGTTTTTCAGTAACTACCCTTTCCACAGTTTCATTGACCAGTAATCTGGACAAAATGAGGTTGATTTCGTCATCGGTTAAAGTACCGTAAAAGCCGTATTCGTAACTGGAGTCGGCGGCCACCATTTCGCTGATACCCAAATCAGCGGCGGCTTTTAAAATGGAACCTGCTTCGGGATTCATTACCCCCGGTTTGTATGCCACCTCCACCAGCCTATCAGCATCTTTAATAATGGTTTCATTGACCGTGTAGGTTTGAAATACTTCCTCGGCCAGCAAGTGGCGGGCTAAAAACTCGGCTTGGGCAACGGAAATACCTTCCAGTCGATAAACCTTGGCAGTAACTAACCCGGTGATGCTTGAAATGTGCAGGGTGCTTTGAATTTCGCGCAATAAATGCTTACCTTTGACATCCTCCAGGTGGGGCAATGTTCTGACCCGCACTAGCTGAATTGCCATGTATTAACACCTCCAGGGTTTTATGCGGCGATTAAAAAAGAAAAATTCCGGCCTGGCAGGGCCGAAAACATGTTTTAACGAGTACTATTGTATTTTATTATATTCGAACATTAAAAACAACAGTATTGAAATAATTGCCCCAAATTACCCACCGTCTATAAATAAAATTATACGAAACAGTTAATCAATAGTAATGGTGTTTGACACTACCTGACAAGCAGTACCGGGCACGGAGCGTGCCTGGCGATGCGGTTACTGACGCTGCCCATCAGAAAACCTTTTATCTCACCCAGCCCGCGGCTGCCAATGACAATTAAATCGTACTTTCCGTCTTCCGCCTCCTGGATAATTTCCTGGGAGGGATGGCCCCATACCTGTTTTTTACTTATATATACCCCCCGGTCCTCAAATTCCTTGCGAGCGTCCTCCAAAATTGCTTCACCCTGGGAAGCAAATTCCTGCTTGAGTTCGTTATAATCGATGGCTGCGTGCACACCAGGATTGCTGACGTATCGGACTATATCCGGTGCCACATGGAAAAAGACCACCTGTGCCCCGAAACCGGCGGCGATTTGTATAGCGTGCTCCGCTGCCGCCATGGAGCGAGACGAGCCGTCCAGGGGGACTAAAATCTTTTTATACATGTTATCACTCTCCTTTTTAGTGAATGATTTCACTTATACTATACCACTGTGGTTAAAATTTGCAAGATACCTGACACTCCAAATTATCGAGAAAACGGTAAATTACATCATTAAACGGCAAAAAAAGCCGGGCAACCTTAAACAAAGGTGACCCGGCCTCCGGCCAGAGAAGCAATGGGAGCCAAAGATTCAATGCGGATACCCTTTTCCCTCAGGGCCTGGCCTCCACCCTGAAAAACCTTTTCAATAACTATGCCTACTCCCACCAGGGTTGCCCCCGCTTGTTCCACTATCTCCACCATGCCTCGCAGCGCTTCACCCTGAGCCAAAAAATCATCGACAACTAATACTCGATCATGGGAGTTGATAAATTTTTTGTTTACATATATATCCACCGCTTCTTGGCGGGTGAATGAAAAAATATTAGTGGAGTACGCCTGGGGATCTTGGGTGGCCGCCTTTTTTTTCTTGGCAAATACCACGGGTACCTTTAGGGCCAGTCCGGTGGTTAAGGCAACGGCTATTCCAGAGGCTTCAACCGTCAGTATTTTGGTAACACCGTCACCAGCATAGCGGTCGGCCAGTTCACGCCCCATGGCCATAACGAACTCCGGGTCGATCTGATGGTTCAAAAAGGAATCCACTTTTAAAACGGTATCTGATAAAACCTGACCTTCTTCAATTATTTTTTTTTGCAAACTATACAATTTATTTATCCCCCTTTATCCTGACTCACCCGGGAGACAAGCGCCTTGCCAGGTAGCGGAAACTTCATCGTTCCTCGCGGTCATAGGGCAGTCCCAGTGCCTGTGGGGAACCAATACGACCCGCCAAATTGCGTTTAGTGACCAGTATCAGCACCAGTACGGTAAATATATAAGGGAGCATTTTAAGGAAAAAAGGTGAAACTGTCACACCGAATGTCTGCAGTCTGAAGCCCAGGGCGTCGATACCGCCAAATAAATATGAGCCCCATAATGCATTGACCGGATTCCATGTGGCGAATATCACCAAAGCCACCGCTATCCAGCCCCGGCCGGCAGTCATGTTTTCCATCCAACTGGGTACGTAGTGCAGTGAAAGATAGGCCCCACCGATACCGGCCAGCATGCCGCCGATAATTACGTACATGTAGCGGGAGCGAAATACATTTATGCCCATTGAGTCGGCTGCCGACGGGTTCTCGCCCACCGCCCGCATTTGCAGCCCGGCCCGGGTGTGATATACATAAAACCAGAGCAGCGGAACCAAAAAGTAGCTCAGGTATACTATCGGATCTTGGTTGAATAAAACCGGGCCGATGACCGGAATGTCCCTCAATACCGGTATAGCTACGTCTTTAAAGGGTGTGGTCAGGGGCACCCCGACATAGGATTGTCCGAGATAGCCGCTAAGTCCGGTGCCGAACATGGTCAGGGCAAGACCGCTGACCACCTGGTTGGCCCTTAGGGTTACGGTTAGAAATGCGTGTATGAGCGCCAGTAACCCGCCGGCCAGCATGGCCACCAAAAGTCCAATCCAGGGGTTGTCGGTTTTAAGTGCACATATGAAGCCTGAGACAGCCCCTACCAGCATCATGCCCTCTACTCCCAAGTTTAATATGCCGGATCGTTCCGCCAGCACTTCACCCAGGGCTGCGTATAAAATTGACGTGCCTGCCGTAACGGCAGTGGCCAGTATAGCCACAAATATTTCCTGGCTCATAGTTAAATATCATCCTCCGATGGCACTGGCGGAATTTACGCCATATTTTGATTAGCTGGCGAAACAGAAGATTTTCTTATTTTGTAGTAAGTAAGAAGTTCTCCTCCCAGCACAAAAAATAGCAGCAAACCCTGAAGCATGGTTACCATGGATGAAGGGATACCACTGGTTTGCACAATATACCCGCCTACTTGCATGCCGCCGAATAAAAATGCTACTAAAATAATGGCGAAGGGATTTAGCCTGGCCAGCCAGGCTATAATTATGGCGGTATAACCATAGCCGGTACTGACACCGGGCTGCAGCCGGTGGGCAATGCCTGATACTTCCGCCATACCGGCCAGGCCGCAAAGGGCTCCGCTGATAAACATGACCAGCAATATGTTTCTTTGCCCGTTTATGCCAGCATAACGGGCGGCGCTGGCACTTTCACCAGCGACCCGTATTTCATAGCCCCAGCGGGTATGCTGTATAAGAACGTATACCAGCAAAGTAAGTAATATCCCAAAAAACAGGCCGGCGTGAATACGGGAACCGGCCAGGGTGGGCAGTATGGCCTCGGGCGGGAATAGCGAGGTTAACGGGAAATTATAGCCCAGGGGATCCTTCCATGGCCCGTAAACAAGGTAGCTTACCCAGGAGATAGCTATGTAATTTAACATCAGGGTGGTGATGATTTCATTAACGCCCCATATCGCCCGTGGAATAGCGGGCAGCAGTGCCCATAGCCCGCCGGCCAGCATACCCGATAAAATCAAACAGGGCAGCGTCCACCAGCCTGCACCGGCGGGAAAAAACAAGGCAGCCCAGGTGGCAGCGAAAGCCCCCATGTATATCTGTCCCTCGCCCCCGATATTCCAAAGCTGCATGCGAAAAGCCAGCGCCACACCAAGGCTGGTGATTGTCAAGGGAATGGCTTTGACGATGGTTTCCGTAATGCCGTAACGAGATCCGAAGGCACCGCCGAACATGGCGGCGTAAATCTCCAGATAGTTATGGCCCGATAGGGTAAGGAAAACAGCTCCAACTGACAGCGCCAGAAATACGGAAATTAACGGCACTATCACATAGGAAATTGGAGCGGGAGTCAATTTTTTTTCAATTAAAAGACTTGTTCCCAGTATTTTCATCATATATTGTTATCTCCCTGGTTCTTAATGCCCATCATCAGTAGCCCGATTTCTTCCACATCAGTCATGTCAGCGGGCATCACACCGGTGATGTGCCCGCCACAAAGCACGCCGATACGGTCGCTGAGTTTAAATATTTCTTCCAGATCCTCTGAAATTAAAAGGACGGCCAAGCCCTTGCTCCTTTGCTCAAGCAGCAGATTGTGCACAGCTTCGGTGGCTTTTATATCAAGACCGCGAACCGGGTATACGGCGATGAGTAATTGGGGTGAGGAGGTGATCTCCCGGGCCAATAGCAATTTTTGCAGATTGCCGCCGGATAACAGCTTTACCGGAGCGTCCAGAGCGCTTAAGCTAATATCAAAACGCTCCACCAACTCTTCCGCTTTTTCTTTGGCTATGTTTCTTTTTAAAAACGGCCCCCAGCGCAAACGGCCTTTGCGGTAGCCCTTAAGAATCAGGTTGTCAACAGCATTAAGGTTAGGCACCAGACCGGTACCCAGACGATCCTCGGGGACCAGGGACACACCGCGATCGATGGCCTGGCGGGGTGAACAGTTGGTAATATTATAATCATTAATAAAAACTTCTCCCCGGGTTAACGGGCGCAGCCCCGCAATCACTTCGGCAAGTTCCCGCTGCCCGTTGCCGGCTACACCGGCAATCCCAAATATTTCACCGCTGCGCACGGTAAACGAAATATCCGTAAGGCCGGGGCGGCCCAGGTCATTCAAGCAGTGTACATTCTTTAATGTTAGAACATTTTTGTTCCCGGGCGGGGTTTTTTTCGCTATTTGTCTTACCACATCGTGGCCAACCATCAGCCAGGCCAGATCCCGCCGGTTGATTTGTTCTTTTTCCAGAGTGGCCACTGATCGGCCCCGGCGCAGTATAGTAACCCGGTCGGCAATTGCCATAACTTCGTGCATCTTATGTGTAATCACCACTATGCCCCGGCCACTGTCGGCCATTTCCCGCAGGTTGCGAAAAAGTTCTCCTGTTTCCTGGGGGGTTAATACGGCGGTTGGTTCATCCAGTATAAGTACGTGGGTGCCGCGGTATAGCATTTTCACTATTTCCACCCGTTGTTTTTCCCCCACGGACAATTGCCAAACCATAGCGGAGGGATTTATTTGTAATCCATAGCGCGCTGATAGCTGCGCCAGGTTATTTTCAATTTGCTGCATATTTAAAACCCGTGGTATGCGTTCATCTCCTAAAATAACGTTTTCAGCCACGGAAAATGAGTCAATTAACTTGAAATGCTGGTGCACCATACCGACACCGGCCATAATGGCCTGCCGGGGTGATCGAAAGGACATTTTTGTGCCTCGAATGATGATCTCACCTTCATCCGGACGGTAAAGGCCGCATAATACCGACATCAGTGTGCTTTTACCCGAACCATTTTCACCCAGCAGCACGTGTATTTCACCTTGCCTGACGTTGAAGTTGACCCTATCGTTGGCCACCACGCCGGGAAACCTTTTGGTAATGTTTTTTAATTCCACCAGGTAAGGTTCTTTCATTTGGTATACTCCTTGCTAGGTAATCTTATTATAAAAGGCAGTTGCCAACAAAAAAACGGCAACCGGTTTGACCATGATAGCTGGTAGTTGCTTTGCAAAATATAATATTTATATATAATTGTAAAAAACACCAGTAAAAAAATTCTTTTACCGGTCAGGCAATTATTGTACAGCCTGACCGGTAAATTGCTTCATTAATAATCGATTGGTTGTTGTTAACTGGATATAGGTTGACGGATAACTGAAATGAAATAATGAATAGCCTGGTTTCGCTGGTTGACACAAGTTATTCAACAGAACCTACTACTCCCTGTACGAACCAGTTCATATTCAAAATTTCATCGTCGGTCATAACTTGACCTTCAGCCACTTTAACAGCGCCGGACTGGTCTTTGATGGGGCCGGTAAATACATCCCATTCGCCGCTAACTATACGTTCTCTTTCCTGTTCCACCAGTTGTTTAACTTCTTCGGACACCATCGGACCGAAGGGGGCTAAATCAACGGTGCCTTCTTTAAGGCCACCCCAGTAGGTCAGACTACCTGCTGTGAGAGTGCTTTGCCAGGTGCCTTCTTTAATGGCCTTGACAGTATCCACGTAATAAGGTCCCCAGTTCCATACCGGTGATGTCATAGTAGCTTTGGGTGCCATTTTACTCATATCGCTGTTGTAGCCAATGCCAAACTTGCCTGCTTCTTCAGCAGCCTGCTGTGGTGAAGCAGAATCCTGGTGCTGGGCGATAACATCCGCACCGGCATCCAGTAGTGCAATGGCTGCATCCTTTTCAATGGCGGCGTCCACCCAAGTGTTGGTCCAGACCACCTTGACTTGAGCGTCCGGGTTAACTTTTTGTACGCCCAGAGTAAAGGCGTTGATGCCACGAATAACTTCCGGAATGGGCATGGCGGCCACGTAACCGATCAAGTTGGTTTTAGTGGCCTTACCTGCCACCAGGCCGGACAGGTAACGGGCTTGGTACATCCGGCCGAAATACGCACCTACGTTGGGTGCGGTCTGATAACCCGAGCAGTGCAGGAATGTAACATCCGGATATTTTTGAGCAACCTTGATGGTGGGGTCCATATAACCGAAACTGGTGGTGAATATAATCTTGTTGCCTTGCTCCACCAGTTGAGTGATCACCCGCTCCGCTTCGGTGGGGTTCTCCGGTACGTTTTCCACATAATCGCTGGCGTCTACATAAGGAAGCTCAGCCATTAAATATTTACGAGCTTCATCATGAGCCTGGGTCCACCCGGCATCATTTACCGGTCCTATGTATACGAAGCCGACCTTTAGTTTTTCGTTGTCCGCCTGGCTGGCGGCCGGGTCTTCATTTCCGCCGCCGCAACCGGTGGCCAACAGGGCTACCAGCAGCACTGCCACGAAGGCTTGTATAGCCTTTAATGATAACCTTTTCATCTTTACCTCCCCGTTTGTTAAATTCTAGTTAAACTAAATAAACAAGTAATTTAATTCAACCGGCCCCATCCCTCCCCACTATTGATTTCACACCTAGTACCTATTCTGACTTTTTAGGTAAAATCCTTCTTATAACGACAAAAAAACAGATACCACAGCTAAAAAACATTGCCAGTAAATAACAGGTATGATAAAATTCCAGCGTAGTGATAGTGGTCTTTTTAGTGTTGGTAATACAGTTGGTAATAAATAAGGCGGGGTGAAAAAATGAAAGAAGTAGAGATTTATACGGATGGTGCTTGTAGTGGTAATCCGGGGCCCGGGGGATACGGTACCATATTAAAATATGGTGTCCATGAAAAAGAATTGTTCGGAGCCTATGATAATACCACTAATAATCGAATGGAATTAATGGCTATTATCAAAGGATTGGAGAGTTTGAAGGAGCCATGCCGGGTAACGGTATATTCGGATAGTAAATATGTAGTGGATGCCATGACCAAGGGATGGGTGACCAAATGGCAAGCTAAAGGTTGGATGCGCAATGACAAGGAACGTGCAAAAAATGTGGATCTATGGCAGCGGTTACTGCAGTTGGCCGCATGTCATCAATTGCATTGGGTATGGGTTAAAGGGCATGCTGACAACCCGTATAACAACCGTTGTGACCGCCTGGCGGTAAACGCTATAAAAAGCTGTCCTTTGTTGCCGGACAATCCCATCAGTTCCCCTTAGGAGTATACAGCCCAGAAAAACCATACAATCATGGTTAATTGAATGGCCAGTTTAACCAATGTACCACCCAAAAGTCCCAATACAGTGCCCATCCCGGCCTTAAATGCGCTGTCCAGTGGTTTTTGATTCAACAGCTCGCCGGTTATAGCCCCGATAAAAGGTCCAAAAATTACACCCGCAGGTCCCAGCAATAGTATACCCACCATGGTGCCAATGACACTGCCATATACGGCATACCGGGAGCCACCGTATCTCTTGACGCCATACGCCGCGGCCAAATAATCTGTAGCATAAACCAGGGCTGCAGCCAGGCCTTGCCCAATAAAGAATGCTGTGCTTAATGTGGCAAATTGAGTTAGTAAGCCGTAAATCAGCATACCCAGCCATATAAGTACCGCCCCCGGTATCACCGGAAGTACCGAACCGGCCAGGCCTACAATAAAAAACAATACGGCCAGTATCATGGCCAACACTTGCATAAGCTCACCCCCGGCAAAAAGTGTTTCCCGGTTCTTTTTTACACTATTCTATATTACTTTATTTATATCGTCTATATGCAATGAAAAAAAAGGGCCCGTGGCCCTTTAACATTTTTATATTTGCACGTTTTTTCTTTTAGTAATTATGCCAATTTGCTTTTTTTCGCCGCGCCTTGAAGCGGGCTTAATGGTTAATTACAATGTTACATATCTTCCGGAGAATTTGTCTCTGACTTTAAGCTTTCCTCCAGTTCTTGATCTGATGATTGAGACTTTAAAGATTTATTAGATTCGTTTTGCTTGGCGCTGCCACAGCCGTCCTTGCAACTACTGGAAATAGAGCTGGAGCAGGGTGAGCTAATTTTTTTGGACAAAAGTTCATCACCTCCTGCCCTTATTGTTCCCGGCGGTGGACAGTTAAATACAGTTAATTCCGGATAGGTTTTTTCCCAGAATCAATACTTTAAAAATGCCGCCCATACCACCGGGAAGTACCAGTTGTTTAATGGCCGAGGTTATTTTAACCAGTTCGGGGCTCATAGTGTAGTCCGGCTGTTTTTGCAATGTGTCCAAGATGCCCATATTTAACAAAAATTGCGGTTGGGTGGTATATTCAATTTTATGTAAGCCCAATTGCTCGCCCCAGGTGATCAGGGTGGAAAAATTAACATGGGCGGTGATATCCTGGCCGCCGATATTAATTAAGGGGTTATCTACCAGCCGGTGTTTATGAAAACAGCGCAGTGTGCCGTTATAACGGTGGGTGGAGTATAGTTCCCGGGATGTGGTTCCGTAATCGATGATAAGCAGGTAACCCTTTTTCAGGTGCGCGGCAATCTCTGCCAGCCACCGGTGGGCCTGAAGATTGACCTCGGCCCGCTGGCCATTCTCCAGTTGTATGTTTTGTATATCGAAATAATCGGCCAATTCCCTGGTTGACAGGGGGCCTGGTATTAAGGTGAAGATACCTGGCAAGCTTTTATTCAAACCGGTAGTTATATTTAACATACTGCGGTCGTGCTTGCGACCTTCGTTATCATCGCAAAGATTATCGCTATTTAAACTTACGTACAGTTCTTGCAGATTGTTGTTATTTTGCCTGACCAAATGTATGGGGAAAGCATCTACCAATTCATTAGCCAGTATACAACCACAATCTATGTATCCCGGGTCTATTTCTTTCAGGTTTTTCACCCAGTGAATTTTTTCACTATAGACATGGCCGGATGTCCCTGCCTGGTTATGACCAGTTGGGCTATTATTGTTGGCGACCGGGGTGTATCCAATTACCCTTTGCTGGGTTTCAATTAACTTGCTGCTGATTTCAATTAAATAGTACTCCAGGGCATTAAACAGGCCGGGATGATGCTGCTTCATGGCCGCCAATATGTCCCGGGCTAATATACCGGTGCCGGGGCCGTACTCTACTACGACCCATCGTTTGGGGCGGCCGGTGGCAACCCACATTTGTTCAATGCGCCGGGCCAGCATGGCAGCGAACAGCGGGTTTATGGTGGGTGCGGTATAAAAGTCACCTCTGCGGCCAATTTTTTGTCCCGGCGATGTATAGTAGCCCAGTTCGGGATGATAAAGCGCCTGCTCCATGAACCGGGCAAAGGTTATGGGACCGTTTGTTTCTATTTCCTGTTTAATAATCCCGGCTAGAACAGGCATTAAAACCACTCCTTAAGGATAATATGCTTCTTAATATGCTTCTTGCTGCAATAACCTTCTGCTCAACCCGGTGTAAGGGCATTTTTTTAGGGCGGGTGCTTAGAGAGGGATAAAGGTCGTTAGCCCTTTAAGCGCTAATTATTGGCCGCTTTATCTATGGACAATGCTCTGCCTGCCACGCGCTTGTCCCCCACACGGCGGGTTATTTTCTTATTATCCAGGTATTCCAATAACGGTAGAGTATATTTGCGGGAAGTATGCAGTAAATCACGTACTTCGCCCAATAACAATTCACCCCTCCGGGCCAGGTGATCCTTTACCAGTTCCACTGCCTCTGTCAGAGCCTGGTGGTGGAAGAACAATCCATCCGCCACTTTTACAATTGTTCCCCGGGCCAATAGATAGTTCAAAATTTCCTGATCGTCCTTGCTTATACCCGCTTCCCGGGCTGCATCGCTCCAGTTGGGAGGTTGGAAGGGGTTGGCCAGGTATATTTCCTCCAGGCGTTTAATGCCGGTTCTTTGAATATTATCGGGCTCAGGTGTAAAGCCCTGAAGAGCAACACTGTTGGCATGTAATTCAATACCACCGGTTTGTTTTAAATGTATTAACACCATTTGGAATTGCTTGTTATTGAGGGTGGGAAACAGCCGGGAGCGCAATTCTTCCTTTGGGTAGCCTTCCCGTAAAGGGAAACTTTGGTGGTATTCAGCCAGTGTTTGCTTGATTTTATCTTCCCACCTGTTCATTACCGGGGCAGATAGATAGTAAATTTCTCCTTCGTAAATCAGCTTTACAATCCGTTCCCGTGTTAACAAATCCTGTAGTGCACTTGTTACCGTGTCTGCCGCCAGGCCTGCTCCCGTGGTTAAGTCGGACTGGGTGCACAGGCGGGCAGTTGCTGCCAGGTATTGTTCCAGTAGCTCGGTGGGGGTACCTTTTTCCGCAGTGGCCAGTGCATCGATGGTATCTTTCCGGTAACGCTTGTGTTTGCCTGCGGTAGGGTCGATGACCAGCCCTCCTCCAATGGTGCGCATAGGTGAATATGAACGAATTACCAGGTGGTCACCCCTGGCTGTTGCCACCGGTTCTTCCAGTTGCAACTGAACGTAAGCCTCTGTACCGGGTTCCAGTTCTTCGCGATCAAGCAATATAACCCGGGCCAGTATTTCGGCCGTGCCCAGGTAGACCCTAACCCGGGTCCGGTGCTTTAAAGGTTTGGGGGCACTGGACAGAAATCGTAGTTTAACATCCAGCCGGTGGTTGGGCTGCAGGCTGCCCGGAGCAGCCAGTACCTGACCGCGTTTCAGTTCGCAGGCTTCCAGGCCGGATAGGTTGATGGCTACTCTCTGGCCGGCTTCGGCAATGTCCACCTTGCGTCCATGCACCTGTAGATTACGCACCCGGTATACTCCGCCCGCCGGGTAAATTTGCAGGCTATCACCGGTTTTAATTTGCCCGTCAAGCAGCGTGCCGGTGGCCACGGTGCCAAAACCGGTGACTGTAAATACCCGGTCCACGGGCATACGGGGTGGCCCGGCAGATTGTCTTGCCTTTATATCCGCGGCTATTTGGTTAATGGTCTGAAGTAGTTCTTCCATGCCTTCACCGTTAACTGCGGATACCTTGACAAGCGGTGCCTTTTCCAGCACAGTGCCCTTAACAAAATCCTGGATATCCTCGGTGACCATGTCCAGCCATTCCTTGTCCACCAGATCTTTTTTGGTGATTACCACTATACCACGTTCAATATTGAGTAGCTGGATAATATCCATGTGTTCTCTAGTTTGGGGCATAACTCCTTCATCGGCGGCGATAACCAGCAAAACAATATCAATGCCGCCTACCCCGGCCAGCATATTTTTAATAAACCTTTCGTGGCCGGGTACGTCTATAATGCCAGCGGTTTGGCCGCTGGCCAGTTTAAGGTAGGCAAAGCCCAGCTCAATGGAGATGCCTCGTTCTTTTTCTTCTTTGAGCCGGTCGGTATCCACTCCCGTCAGTGCTTTGATGAGTACTGTTTTACCATGATCTACGTGACCCGCAGTGCCAATAATGACATGCTTCATACCCGAGCACCTCCCTTGAGCACCCCGGCAACCACTTCCACCAGGGTTTTTTCATCGCCTGGTAAAAGGGTGCGTACATCCATAAGTAGTTTTCCATCCTGCAGCCTGCCTATAACTGCGGGCTCTGTTTCCCGGAGCTTACCGGCCAGATCGAATATTGTCATGTCCCGGGGGATTACTTCCACCGCCCAGGAAGGTAGGTCAGCAGTGGGTAGTGCCCCACCCCCCACCGCCGAAGACGTTTGCACCGGAGTAAATAAAGCAAGGTCTCCGGCCGCGGCGGTTAGCTCTGCACATAAGGAATGAGCCTTTTGCTGCAATATGTTGATATCCGCGGTAAGCATGGCCAGGGTGGGGATGCGCTCCCAGACCGTGTTCGGGTCGATGTATTCCCGCAGGGTGGCCTCCAGGGCGGATACCGTAAATTTATCTATACGAACCGCCCTGGTGAGTGGATTCTTTTTCATGCAATCCAGGTATTCCTTTTTGCCCACGATAATACCCGCCTGGGGACCGCCAAGCAGCTTATCTCCCGAAAAAGTAACTACATCGGCACCTTCTTTGACCACTTGCTGAACGGTGGGTTCCACGGGGAACCCGTGCTCAGCCAGGTCCACCAGGGAGCCGCTGCCCAGATCAGACATAACCGGTAGCTTGTACGCCCGGCCCAGTTCAACCAGTTCGGCGATGGATGTTTCTCTGGTAAAACCCACAATACGATAATTACTGGTGTGTACATGCAGTAATAATGCGGTTTCGGCTGTTATGGCCTTCTGGTAATCACTGGCGTAAGTTTTGTTTGTGGCACCTACTTCCACCAAGCGGGCACCGCTTTGGGCCATTACTTCCGGTATACGAAAAGAACCTCCGATTTCCACTAACTGCCCCCGGGAAACTATAACTTCCTTACCCCGGGCCAGTGTGCCCAGGGCCAGTAGTACAGCAGCGGCATTATTATTTACCACCAGAGCGGCCTCGGCACCGGTTAACCGGGCAAGTAATTGTTCCACAGGAGCATAACGTGATCCTCGTTTGCCGGTTGCCAAGTCCAGTTCCAAGTTGGAATAACCTGATGCGGCATGGTTGATGGCTTGCCGGGCGTTTTCTCCCAGCACTGCTCGCCCCAGGTTGGTATGGAGCACTACACCGGTGACATTGAGTACCCGGCGCAGGTTGGAGCGATTTAGTAAGTTGGCTTCATGTATTGCTCTTTTTATAACGATGGCCATGAAAAAATCACGCGCCTGCTGTTCCTTGTCTACCTGCAGGCGGCCCGCCACCAGTTCTTCCCTTAATTGGCTGATGGTATCCCTGATTGCTTTCAGCACCAGTACCCGCGGTATCGACCGGGTAAGACCGGCGATGTCGGGTTTTTTAAGCACCTCGTCAACCGCAGGTATGTGCTTTAACAAGCGGGTATGGTTATTTACAGACATAAAAAACCCCCCCGAAGTCGCTATCCTAAACATTATATGGCAGTAGGGAGTGCGACGCAAGGGGAGGTTGGGACGTTACGCTCCATAGTTCAAATTTGAACCGTTTATTCGCCCTTCCAGTTGGGGATTGACTGGGCTGTGCTTGGTTATATATTCCGTAACGACATCATACTGCATATAACCCAGATCCTTACTGGAGATAGCTTGCTTAAATACTTGGTAGCCATCATTTCCTTCAGATAAAAAACTGTTGACAGCTACTTTATAAACTGCTTCAAGGTCGATTGATTGGTAACCCCGGTTGGATTTAACTTCTATACTGGCGATACGGTTGCCCACTGGTTGGGATAAGTCATAGGTGAATCGTATACCGGATACCTGTGGGAAACAACCGCCTCCGCTTTCCACCCGGCTGACGCCGTTCTTAACCTGTTTTTACCATCATGGGGTATGTTTCAGGCAGGGTGTGACTATGACCGCCAAACACCACGTCAATACCTTCCACCTACTATGCCAATTCTATGTCCCGAATCCAGCCGAGGTGGCTAAGTATAATGATTTTGTTTATTCCTCGTTTTTCTAAATCACCTACGGCTTCGCGGGTAGTCTCGAGGCTGTTTTTTCAAGACAATGTTTTCACCCATCCTAGAGCCGGTAGACGTATCCTCTGTAGTGAGACCGATGATACCTACCTGTTCACCGTTTACGTTTAATATTACAGATGGGTAGAAGCGTCCGCCCAGGAAATCCCCCTGTTCATCGTTTTGTATACCCGGATTGGGATAAATCAACTCCCGAAGGGCAGGTTCGTTGACCGGTTGTTTAAATAATTTATAGTTTAACGCCCAAAGTAAGGATATATTTGTTGATTGCGCGGCGCTAAAATGCTTCATCCATTGTACGGCAACTAACAATACAGCTGCGGGGTACCAGATACTTCAACTCTTTTCAATTAAGTGTAAAAGGCTTATACTGATACAAACCTGAAGGTTTGCGATAATTTTACATAAGGAAAGCAAACAATAATTATCATCTCTTGCCTACTGTCCTTTTCTTTTTACCAAAATTCGCATCCTCAAACTTGTTTAATTTTGTTTTTCTGCCGAAGATAACCATTATATCTCCCTCGTTCAGTCGGGTGGTTGCCGTGGGTTGCACCGGTTCGTTACCTTGGTAAACCAGCATGATCCATATACCGAAGCGGTTGGAAGTATTCAGCTTCTCCAATGTTTTACCTGCAAACCCGGGACCGACTTCCAATTGTTCCACTACGAACCCCTGGGGCAACTCCAGCATGTCAATTTCAGCTTCAGTGGAGATAACGTGAGCAAGCCTGCGACCCATATCTCGTTCCGGGAAAACAATCCGGTCGGCGCCCATTTTCTGCAGTACGTTACCCCTTCTTTGATTGGGTGCCTTAACCGATACCGGTACACCGGCATCCTTTAAGATGCTGGTGGCAATTAAGGCTCCTTCAAAATCCGCACCCAATGCTACCACCGCCTCATCAAAATTCTTTTCACCCACAATTCTCACCAACTCATCATCATCGTCTCCGACATCAAGAATTGCCCCTGAAACGATCATATCACGTACATCCTCAAGATTTTCTTCATTAATATCAATGGCAAATATATCATGTCCTCTGTCATATAGCCCTTCAATGACGCCCCGGCCGAACCGGCCTACACCGATAACCAGTATAGATTTTTTCACAGTCAATTGCACCTTCCCAATACTTGATTTTTTTTCTAATATGACATTTGCACATTAAGACGTGTTAACCTATAAGGATATCTTCCTTCATATATTGGAAACGTCGCTTTTCTGTACCGGCCAGTACTACCACCACTGTTAAAATACCAATGCGGCCCACAAACATCAAAATTCCGATCACTATTAGCCCAAAGGGGGATAATTGAGTTGTTATACCCATGGATAAACCAACCGTAGCCATGGCTGATACTACTTCAAATAATACCGGCATAAACGGTAAACCTTCTACGGTCATAATTAACAAGGTACTGACTACAACCAGCATACCAGCCATAACCACTACCGTAAAACCTTTAGTCACACTTTCCTGGGCAATTTCCCTTTCAAAAAGCACCACTGCTTTTTTGCCCCGGACAATGGACCAAACGGCCAGTACAACCGTGCCAAAGGTGGTGGTCTTGACACCTCCGCCGACGGAGCCCGGGCTGGCTCCAATGAACATCATGATAATCATTAAAAATATAAATGGTTCATTCCAGGCCGTTACCGGAACGTTGGTAAACCCGGCTGTACGGGTTGCCGCTTGAAATACACTGATTATAATTTTATCCGCCCAGGGTGCTCCCGCCAGGGTACGATGAAATTCGCTGACAAAATAAAAAATACTACCCACCAGGATGATGGCACCGGTGACCAGTAATACCATGCGGCTGTGCAGGCTGAGCCTGTGCCATTTGCGCACTAAAAAAAGCTCTTGTAAAACAACGTAACCCAAGCTGCCCAGGGTGATCATGGTCATTATCACCAGGTTGATTCCTATATTATAGCGGTAAGGTTCCAGGCTTTGTCCGGTTAGATCAAAACCTGCACCGTTAAATGCGCTAATGGCATGGAAGGTTATGAATAACAGGCCCTCGATGGGGCCGTTTTCCCATAAATCGGGAAAAAGAAAGCCCAGCAAGGCCGCGCCTGTGCCCTCTATAAACAAAGTCAATACAAAAATATTAAGTACCAGTCGTACAACCCCGTACATATCAAAATAGTTACGGTCCTGGGCAATCAACAAACGGTGGCCCAGGTGAATGCGCAGGCCCAGCATGGTTAAGGTAATGGTGGCTATGGCCATAAGGCCCAGACCACCTATTTGCATTAGCACCATAATAACCACGTGCCCGAACGTGGTCCAGTGGCTGGCTGTGGTGACTATTGTAAGGCCGGTTACTGTAAGGGCGGAGGTGGCTGTAAACCAGGCCTCAATTAAGCTTGTCGACCCTGATTCAGTGGAGGCAAGTGGCAGCATAAGTAATATTGTACCCATTAAGTCGACTAATGCGTAGCTGATAAGCAGGAATTGTCCTGGTTTTATTTTTTTTAACATACTTACCTCTGTTTTGACGTATTTGCTAAACTAGGCGGTCCTCCACCCGTATTTAAGTTAACCTAGAAGTTGTAATTTATATTTGCCTTAACACTAACCTTTAACACGTGCTGAACAAAAAGGCTACCAAGTGGTTAATATAACCAATGCGTATTATCATTTTTTAGGATATCAAAAGTTGATAACAAGGACAATGTATATGAAAAAAATTTTGTATAAATTACACCTTGTGGATATAAAATGTATTTGTAGCCAAAAACATCAAGCGAATTTTCACCACGAAAATATTTTTCAATTACTGCTTTTGGGGGTGCTGATACTATCGCTTTATGGGGGTAAAAATAGCCCCTCCTCGTTATAAACAGTTTTTTGTTTCCACTGTCTAATACAAGGGGAGCATATCAGTTTTCCTGCGCTGTTTATATATAAATATATTTATTATTCCATGGCTATCAGTGCGTCGGCGGCGCAGGCCCCTTCGCCTTTGGGGAATACAATAAGAGGGTTAATGTCCAATTCGGCGATTTGGGGAAAGTCTACGGCCAGGCGGGATAATCGTTGGATAATATCCAACAGTGCCTGTTTATCAGCAGGTAACCGCCCTCGTAGGCCATCCAGTACGCGCTGACCCTTTAGCTCGGACAACATCTCTTGGGCATCCAGCGGTGATACAGGTGCTACCCTGAGGGCCACATCTTCTAGTGCCTCCACAAAGATGCCTCCTAACCCCACCAGTACTGTGGAGCCGAAGGTGCTGTCTTTACTAATACCTACAATCATTTCAATACCATTGTCAGGTAGCATTTGCTGCACCAGAACGCCTTTGATGTCCGCGTCAGCTTTATAGACCCGGGCATTATTCAGTAATTGGTGGAGACCTGTGGTTACTTCCTCAGGGGTACGGATGTTTAATAATACCCCCCCTGCATCAGTCTTATGCAATATGTCGGGTGATTCTATTTTCATAACCACCGGATAGCCGATAGTCTCAGCCGCCGCGAGGGCTTCTTCCATTGTTGTGGCCAGTTGTTCCCGGGTTGTGGGTATGCCATAGGCGCGCAGCACTTGTTTGGCAGTATGTTCGGATAACCTGGTGCCGGGCCCTAAATTATTCAATAGGACGGCCGCCTTTTCCCGGGCGTTTATTGGTATCTCCGGACCCAACATAGTAGTTTCCTTGCGGGACTGTACAAAAATATGGTATTCCGCCAGTGTGGCCATACTTTTAATAATGAAATCCACTTCCCGGCCTGCGGGGATTAAATTGTTGTTCATGTAGTGCATGGCTTCTTGCGCCGCCTTTTCCGGACCCCAAATCAAATTGAAAACCGGTTTATTGGTACTTTGCTCAACCCTGATCATTTGATTCAGAATACTCCGGTTTCCGAATTCGGTCCAGTAAGCCACAATCATCATATCCACCCCGGGGTCTTTAATCACTATTTGGGCGCATTGTTCCAACAACCCGGGTTGGGTTATAATGGCCGAGGTAATGTCCACAGGGTTAGCGGTGGATGCAAAATCGGGCAGCAGTGCCGCCAAGGCCAATCTAGTTTCTTCCTGAAGTGGAACTACATCCAGTCCGTAATGAGCGCATTTGTCCGCCAGCATAACGCCGCTACCGCCTGAGGTGGCCAGTATGGCTATCCTTTTGCCGCACGGTATTTTACCGCTATGCATTATTGAAAGCATATTCAAGAATTCTTCTAAGTTATCTATCCTGATAATACCCTTTTGCTTAAAAACAGCGCTGTATACTTTTTCCGATCCCACAAGCGCTCCGGTATGAGAGGCAGCGGCCTTTGCGGAAGCCGGGTAACGACCTGCTTTCATGAGCATTACGGGTTTATTATTTGCTAAAGCCATATCTGCTGCCTGCAAAAACTTCTGCCCGTCCTTGAGCCCTTCCAGGTAGCCGCCAATCACTCTAGTTTTGTTATCGGCCGCCATATAACCCAAGTAGTGGGAAAACTCCAGATTCGCTTCATTACCAGTACTAACAAAATGACTAAAGCCATAGCCTTTTTCTTTGATCATTTCATAAATGGCTACCCCGAAGCCACCACTTTGGCTAATAAACCCCAAGTAATCAGGTACCAATACTTTATCTGGCAGTTCGGTTACGGCAAAATTAGCCATTAAGGCGTTTTGGGCACTGAAAATGCCCATGCAGTTGGGTCCGCAGATACGCATGCCGGTTTTTCTGGCCAGAGCGGTCATTTGCTGTTGGATGATCGCGCCCTCATTCCCTACTTCAGCAAATCCCGAAGTAAATATTATTACACCCCGCACACCCTTTGCCGCGCATTCCTCCAGAGCGGTCAAAGTCATGCGGGCAGGCACTGCGATAATGCATAGATCGACAGGACCAGGTATATCCGTTAGCGAAGGGTAACAGTGCAGACCCAGTAAAGTACGGTAGTTAGGGTTTACCGGATATACATGCCCTTTAAAGCCGCATTGTGTAAGTGCCACCAACGGCTGACCGCTGGGTTTGGCGGGGTTGCTGGACGCTCCTATGATGGCTATGGATTCAGGTTTAAAAAGGGGTACCAGGCTTTTTAAATCGCTTTGTAAATCCGTGTTACTCATTGAGGGCCTCCTTGTTACACAAGAAAATGAATGAACATTCACTCTTTTTGCATTTATTGTACCACAAATAAAAATAATTAGTGAAAAAATATTTGAAAATGTAAACCACGGTATACATATTTGCCGCAACGGAGCGCATAAAATAAATCCCCACGGAGTTATGGTTGGGGATCTGAAAATGAGCCGGGCAGCTTATAACGGTTGTTGAAAATATAAAATTGCTGACATTAATTACACAGGAAGAATAATCGAAATAGGCGTAAAAATGATAAAAAAAGCAGGTATACCAAATAAGGTAGGCCCGCTGGGTTGTAATACACTGGGTAATATGCCGGCACCAGGGATCGTGCAAAAGCACTGTATAGGCCTGGGTCACATACTCGCTTGCCGTAAATTATGCAATTGTATTGTATTGAGTTTATGCCTATCCTATGCTGTCACGGTAAGCATAGGGTTGAATTCATAATGAGTAAATAACAAAAACTTGGGGCCAAGTAATAAAATGTAATTATACCACCATGCGTACCATGCGCTCAGCTTCGGTGTTTTCGGTGGTTAATAAACCCAGTAGATCCCGCAGGCTTTCTTTATCTTTACCCGGGGGCAGGTGTTGTAGTATAGACTCTGCTGTGGCGGCATAATGGTTTACCTGTCTTGCCGGGGCACCCCTTGACAGCAATCCCAAGGCCATGCCCAAATTCAGTCCGAAATGATATAACTTATCCTTACTGCCACTGTCAGCGCCGGCTAAATCGGCTCCTAAATAGGCACCGCAAGCCAGCAGTTCCGCACATTCGCCGCGAATCGCTTCCAAGTATGCCGTCGGATTGGAGATGGCCAGGTCTGGATTTTTTAGAATTAAAATACCGTTTTTATTGATAGTGCAGATAAGCTCCGCCATATTTTTCAGGTAGTGTACAATACCAGCGTCGCATAAAGTGGTAAAAAATTTGCCGTACAGGTAGTCCCCCACCAGCACGGGAAATTGATAACCGGTACGGATATCTATAGGTTCTTCCTGTCCGGGGTTGTTTTCCGATAGTTTTACGTGTACCTGGGAAGCCATAAAAATAAACTGCAGCACGGCAGCCAGAGCAACGGCTTGCTGATTTACCGGGCTAAACAACCGGTGGCATATTAGCACCAATGCAGGCCGTAAATTAATATATAAATAATTGAAATCCTGCTTAACATAATCATTAATATTACCCGTTCTGATAAAAAAATTTTTATAAATCAACTTGTTTACTTTTTCCAGTTCATCGCTGATATGATGAAAAATATGCATATGTGGGGGCAGCCTCCTTTGCTTTAAACAATTATATATTCGGTGCCGCGATAAAATATCCTTCCGTGAGTGTATATTTATCAATAAAAAGCAATGACCTTGCGTTTGTTGGCCAAACAGCAAGGTCATGCTAATCTTCACTTAAGTTGGTACTAATAAAAATCCCTCCTAAAGATTTACGGCTTCCTGAAGCGGTATATCAGGAAGTATGCCCCGTTTTGTCTCTTTAGCTGTGAGATGCTTGGCGCAGAATTGCTCGGTTAAGAAGTTGCACGCATCCCAGGGATCCACCTTGTCCCCGCAGGTAAAAACATCAACGGCGGCATAACCCAACTCCGGCCAAGTATGAATGGCCAGGTGAGATTCTGATATTACAACCACTCCGCTGACCCCCTGCGGGCTGAATTTATGGAATACAAATTCTCTTACCTCGGCACCTGCCTCAAGGGCTGCGTTTACCATAATTTTTTCAACTTTGCCGATATCATTGAGAATATCGTATTCACATCCATAGATTTCAGCTAGTACATGGCGGCCCAAAGGTTTCATTCTTATTATCTTCCCCCTTTTGCATATTGTTAAAGGCTGGCTGATAGAGAGTCAAAGTGGATACCTTTATACCAGCCAAACTCAATTTTAGCATAAAATATTGTAATGTCAACAATATTTTATGTATGCTTGTGATTTTAACTGTTTAATACTGCCTTTTAATCAAAACCTCAGCTTTACTCTACTTTGCTTATTCATTTAATCCAAAACTAAACGTTGGGGCGCAGGGTACGAATGACCAGATAAAGCAGCGGCGGCGCACAAAATATCATGGCAGTGGCTGCGGCCACTATACCGGAGTCATTGAAAATAAGTGCCATGATGCTGGCGATGGTTACACCGATGAAACCTGTATACAGATTGGTATAGCGGGTAAATATCTGCTTCATTATTCCCACCGGACGGTAAAATAAGATTGCCAAACTGACCAGGCTGGCCAGAAAGACCCTGCTCCAAATGGTATACTTGATCAATTTGATGTTCATACTTGCCTTGCGGTAAATGATATTTAATATTTCACCCGGTCCGTTGTATATTATCAGGTTAGCTGTACGACCGATATGGGACTGGCCTTCCGTAGGTCGCTGTAGGTCGTAAAAGATTAATGCCAGAAGAAAAACACTTACGGTAGCAGCCGTTTTAGCGATTATCTTCAAGTCGAATTTAAAACCTAACAGTAATAAAAAGGTAACCAGAAATGCGAAAACTCCCGCTATTGAGCCGCCGACGTTAGTACCTTTATCCGGTGCTGCTATGGCATACAAGGTAACTAAATAATATAGCCCGGTTATGACAATAATTGTTTTGCGGTGGCGGGTGGACAAACGATCAATAAAAGCAGCGGTGCCGATAATGGTAGAGCCCAGCAGTACTCCCATGTATTCGTTGCCAAGCCCGTAGAATCTGGCTCCCGCTATGGGGTCGTAGCCCAGTAGTGAATTTTTTTGCAATGGCGCTCCCAAAAAAAGGTCGACAACAATACATAATGATGTAGTAAGGCTGATAATGATAAATGGGTCCAGGTCGTGATTATGATTTGCCAGCCATAAATAAATGGCTGCCGTAATGCCTATTGTTAATACAATTATTTCCAATATCAACAACTCGGGTGTTTTATGGGGCAGCAGTGTAATTAGTAGCAAAGTTATGGGCACTGCCATTACCGCCAGTAGCAGCGGTTTTAATACCTTCATTAATTCATTGGCGCGAGGCAGCAAAACCGCCGCCAGGGAAAGCAATACAAGTATCAGCAATACCAGTACATAATTCTTTAACACAGGAGATCGATATTGATAAGTTTGTTCCAATTGCTCGTATGTTGTTGACAATGTTGCAATAGTCAGGTCTGTATCTATGGTATGCAGCGGACGACCATACATGTTGGCCGGTGCTTCTATATTAAAATAGTCCAGTATCGTGGGTGCCAGGTCAGTGTTTTTGATAATCCCAGGCCGCCGGGTGGTTGGTGAAGTTAATAGGCCGGGTTGAATCGAATTATGCACGGCCAACACCGGGGTTAAATAGTTGGTACCGGGCACATAATTACCCCTGGGTGTGGGTGAAATAATCAGCAGCATGTCATGCTCCTCATCCATTTGCTCCAGTATGTGGGTGATAAAAGAGGCTATCTTGTTAAGTGTTTCCCGGCGTTGAGATTTTAGTACGCTTTCCTCCAGATAGGCCCCTGATTTTTCCAATCGCTCCAAATCACCCAACTCTACGACGGTTAAACCTGGTTTTTTATAGGATTCCAGTAATATCGACAGTAATTTATCATAATCAGTCCGCAGTCCCCCTGGAAAAGAAGGGTCATCTACTAACAGATTATCGCTCACATCACCGCCTTTAATCAGGCCGTTCTTATTCATAGCCAGAGCCACTGCCGGGCGGGCGGATTTTTCGCTGCTGTCGGCATTACCCAGTACGGATACTGCGATGCCGTTATCCTGCAAAACTGTGCCCAATAAGCCCGGGATAGCCGAATAGCGGCTTTCCGCATTTAATGTTTTAATGCGTGCTATATCCAACTGCAGCACGGTACCGGCGGGAGCGTTAAGTCCGGTTCTCTGCTGGTATATTTCACTTGCCGGAATGCCTTGCAGCAATTCCCAGGCATTTAACCCGTGCAGGGCGGTACCTGAGGCATTGATTGGGGCTCCGGCACCTATGGAGGCATAAGTATTATCCGGTATTAGGCCGCCCTCTACACCTACACTCATCAATCCCAAGGCTGCCTGTCCGGTTATTTCATTAAACAGGTCCGGATTATCTACCAGGTCTTGTAATACCAACCGGTCAACTGTGATCAGATAGATATGGCCGGGCTCTTTAGTATATTCAATGTTATTCGGTTGTGGTAATCCCAAGCCATATACAGGCTGTATTATTTGGTTTTTGGAGGAACCGGGCGGCCATAGTATACATACCGCTATAGTTAATATGGATATGAGAAGTATACCCCAGAGGTGAGTTCTTTTCACTGGTATTTTCCTTTCTATAAAATAACTTCATTAATTATAGCTGAATTACAGGTAATTGGCCAGTAAAGCGACTAAAAAACTCTTTAGGATCCGATAAATAGCACTTGCTATAAAAGAAAAAGCACGGCTGAATATTAATACAGCCGTGCTATGGAAAGAAAGTATTAATTAACGGTTATTGCATCTGTGGGACATCCCTCGGCTGCTTCAGAAGCCTGCTCTTCCAATTCGCTGGGAACTTCATCCACTATGGAATGAGCTTTTTCATCACTGTTCCAATCAAAAACATCAGGGCAGATATCTATACAAGCCCCGCAGCTAATACAAAGATCCTGGTCTACTTCTGCATGCATATATGTTGCACCTCCGGCAATAGTATTGCGAGAACAGTAATAGTCTGGCACTTTTTTTGAATATTATTCCTGTAAAACTATTTTAGCAAACTTTTTACTTTTAATTAAAACCCATTAAGATAAACTGTAATACGGTTATGTTTTCATTTAGAGTTGGTTGACAAATAACGCTTTCCCAGCAATAATTTGTAACAGGTGTTATTGTAACATTATTTACACTGATGAAAAGGACTGGTGAAAAATGTCCGGTAAAACAACTGATCAAACTAAAAGAAAATGGCTTATATTTTTAATCTTTGCGCCGGGTGTATTTTTTATTGTCTACTGGTTGGCTACCCAAACCAGCGACCGGGTTACCGGGCATACGGTGGAGTTGCCGGACCAATATGTATCACTGGGAGAGCAGGTTGAAGTAAAAGGAAAGTATTATCAGGTCCGGGGTGGTAAGAACATTTTTATCAATACAGTGGATTTGTCAAATAATAGAGCTGTTGCCGAACCGGGTCGGGTATTTGTGGGGTTGGTTTTGGTTACTGATGCAAAGATAAATCAAAATGATGTACAGTTAATTGATGCTCTGGGACGTTCTTACAATCCCTTGGATGTGGACAAGTCCGTGGTGGTCAGTAATTTTAAATTGCCCGGCAATGAGGGGTATCCGTATATGTTCAAGGTAAATGACAGTCCAGATTATTATTTCATTCAGGTAAATGGCGATGAACGTTTGACCTGGCTAATTAACAATACTTACCAAAGATAGTACAAAAGCCCCGGTGAAAAATCCTCCGGGGCTTTTTCCCATTCCATCATTCCCTGGAATTGATGTGCGCGATTAATTTCTTGTTACTCATATATTTTTTCTTCCGCTGCTGTGGCCTCGGCGGCGTCCAACTCGTGGTCCCTGCCCGAGCACTGGCTTTGGGCTTGATGGTATTCCCGGTACCATTCGTGGGCGGTGATCATGGCCATGACTTCGCTGGTACCGGTCCAGATGGAAGCAAGGCCCAAATCCCGGTTAATGCGCTCCACAGGAAACACGTTGGTATAGCCAATGCCGCCCATGACCTGCATGGCGTTGCGGGCTACTTTCTGACAGGATTCGGTGACAAATTTTTTGGTTTCGCTGACCATACGGCGCACACGGTTGGTGTTTACCCCGCCATCCACGGCGCGGCAGGTGGCGTAAACCAGCGACCGGGCTGCGTCCAGCAGCATGGCGGCCTCCGCTACCTGGAAGCTGACGCCCTGGAACTGGTTGATTACCTGTCCGAATGCTTTACGCCGGGAAGTGTACCGGGTGGCTATATCCAGGGCAGGACGGGCCGCGCCGATGGTCATGGCTGCGGTGCCCAGGCGTTCGGGTATCATCATGGTGTTGAATACCGCATAGGCACCGTTAAGCTGGCCCACTATATTTTCTTTTGGTACCACGGCATCCTTAAATACAATGCGTCCGGCCCCACCACCCCGGCAGCCCATGAGTCCGTAAAGGTATTCCACGTTGACACCCGGCCCGCGATCTACAATGAAGCAGGTCAGTGCTTTGTGAGGGTGAGTTTTGGGGTCGTGATCGGTACGGGCGTAGACCAGAAAATAATCGGCACCTTCGGCTCCCACGATAAAGCGTTTCTGGCCGTTTAACACGAAATGGTCCCCTTTGTCCTCGGCCATGGTGGTGGTGCCGAAGAAATCCGATCCGCCCCGGGGCTCGGTGAGGCATTCGGCGGCAAAAATTTCACCGGCCAACAGTGGTTTAACATATTTCTCCTTTTGTGCGTCGGTACCATGCTGAACGATAGCATCACATACCAGCTCCGCCCCTACGCCAAAGGTGCAGGCAAAAATATAGCCCAGGGTGCCCACTTCTTCCATCACCATGGCGGTGGTTACCCAGTCCATCCCTCGCCCGCCCCACTCCCTGGGGTACCGGCAGCCCAGCAGGTTGCGGCGGCCGGCTTCCTGGAGAAATTCCTTGGGGAATTTAATTTTATCCTTGTCCATATCCAGTATCATTTGGCGGGGTACCCACTTGACCAGTTCCCGAACCTCATCGCGCAATTTAAGCTGTTCTTCGGTTAACAAAAAGTCAAACATGGCATTTATCCTTTCACTCTATTTTATAAAACTTGTAAATTCCAAAGCTAATGCTTAACCGATTAATTTTTTAAATATTTAATTTATTTGTTGTATTGTTCGCGGAGTTCAAATTTTTTTACTTTTCCTGTAGGGGTGTGCGGTAACGAATCTGTAAAAATAATTTCCCGCGGTATTTTATATTTAGCCAATCTTTCGGATAAATACTCTTTAAGCTCTTTTTCATTTATAGTAGTGTCTGTTTTTAAAACTACGAGTGCTATTACCGTCTCACCCCATTCAGGATGTGGTCTTCCGATAACCGCGGACTCCATTACAGCAGGGTGACTGGCGATGGCGTCCTCTACTTCCTTGGAATAGACATTTTCACCGCCGGTGACAATCATATCCTTTGTACGATCTACAATATATAAGTACCCATCGGCATCCAGCCGGGCTACATCGCCGGTTTTATACCAACCGTTGTAAAAAGCCTCGGCGGTAGCTCCAGGGTTCTTGTAATACCCGGCCATAATACTATCTCCATTGAGCCAAATTTCACCTGTTTCGCCCGGTAAGGCATGTTCCGTTTCGTTTTTCATCACCCGCAGGTCCGCGCCGGGCAGAGCATTACATCCTATGGAACCCGCTTTGCGTATCTGGTCCCGGGGGGAGAGCACGGTGCCCGTTGGGCCGGCCTCAGTCATGCCGTATACCTGGAAGAAATTTTTACTTTGGTATTTTTCCATTAGCATGATAGCTGTGTCTCCCGCAATTGGCCCGCCGCCATATATCCAACAGCGCATGGATGACAAATCGAAATCACTAAAGTTTGGTATAACTTGCAAAGGCATGATATAACTGATGGGTGCGCCAAAATAAACTGTGCATTTTTCTTCCTGTATGGTTTGTAAAAAGTGTAATGGGTGATATTCGCGTAGCAATACAGTAGTGGCACCAATAAATTGTGCTCCTATAAACCAGTTATTAAGTGGTGAGGAATGCCATATGGGCATGGCCATTAACAGGCGGTCTTGTTCATCCATTTTTACAGCCAGGGCTCCGGTGATACCGGCGAAAACAACATTTTTGTGGCTGTGCAAGCAACCTTTGGGTTTACCTGTGGTGCCGGAGGTATAAAGTATCTCGGCTGGATCATGATCCTCAATTGGTATGTGTGTAAAATTCGGAGCGTTGTCCATAATTCTTTCAAGGCGGTCAAATCCCTCGGCGTCCGAACCAATTGCCACCATCCGTGCCTGAACCGGAACTTTCCTTACCACTTCGCCCAAAGCACCGTCGAAAAAGAGTACCTTGGATTCACTGTGCTCCAGTATGTAGCTAATCTCCGGGGCGGCCAGTTTATGGTTAACCGGAACCACTGCCGCTCCTGCTTTTAACGCCCCATAAAATGCTATGACGAATGCAGGCGTGTTGTAGCTCATAATTGCAACTTTATCACCTTTGTTTACACCCCAAGATTGTAATATTGCGGCGGACTTCTCGGCTTGGGCGAGCAATTCGACAAAAGTTATTCCTTGGCCGTTATAACGAAGACAGTCCTTGTTTGGGAATTTGCTGGCATTGCGGTTTAATATTTCAATTAGATTCATCCTTTGCCTCCTTAAGTGGTTGTTTTACCAGTTAATTATTAATAATTGACATAATTATATCTATTTGTAATAATGAGTTCAATAGTTTTTAATCGGATTATATAAAATATTACGATAATTAAAAAAATAGAAAAAAGATAAAGTGGGGATATACATGGGTTACAAATCAATTGGCAGACAGTTGCAGTTGGCCAGGGAGCAGGCGGGATACAGCCAAGAACAGTTGGCAGCGAAAATTGGCTGTTCCCAGTCCACCCTGTCCAATTATGAAAAGGGGAAACGGAGGATCTACCTCGCACAACTGGCACATATAGCAGAGATACTGGGCAAACCCATTGAGTTTTTTTTAAGTTCCAGTGATTTTAATAGCTCGGGCCTGTATGGTTCTTCCGGTGAAAAGCTAAATGTTCCTTTCACTGGAGTTGGTACCCACTGTGATGTAAATATACAATCAACAACTGTGTCCCCCGATGTGCGGGTAGCCCTCAGTATGGATGAGCAAAAATTGTTATCTGATTATCAATCACTTTCCCCCGAAGGGAAAAGACTAATCATTGATTTTGTTACCTGGCTGAAGAAAAGGGAGGTTTAATGGCTGTGGTTAATTTTAATATTTCCTCTGAACAACAGCTTTTATTGGAGGAAGTCAATGCTTTAGCCTGCGGGTGGATGGCGCCTGCGGCGGAACAATCCGGTGAGGCAGGGGAAAAATTGTTTTTTGATGGGCTAATTACGTCTTTGGCTGAGCATAAGCTTTTAACCCCTACCGTACCGCAGCATTATGGGGGACGAGGGTTGGGTTATTTTTCCACAGCCTTGGTGCTTGAGGAACTGGGCGCTTTGTGCACTAGCGTGGCCACTGTGGTTACTGCCAATATACATGCCGCCAGCCCAATTATTTTGGCCGGCTCCACCAAACAAAAAGAAACATTTTTGCCGCCTCTGGCCTGTGGTAAAACACACCTGGCCGCGTTCGCCCTCACTGAACCCGAAGCGGGGTCGGATATTACAGCCATTGCGACCAAGGCATACAGAAAGGATAATCAATGGGTAATCAACGGAGTCAAGGAATTTGTAATTAACGGCGGCCTGGCTCACTTTACCACTTTATTTGCCACCACTGATGCCAAAGGTAAAAGGGCGAGTCTTGTGGCCATCATTATACCTAAGGATATAAATGGGCTAAAAATAGGTGCCGTATACGATAAAATGGGTATTGAGTATGTACGGACAACGAAACTTATTCTAGAAGACGTTTCTGTACCCGGTGAATTGGCCATTGGCCCCCGGGGTAGCGCGTATCTGCTGTTAATGCAAACCTTTGACCGGGGACGTGCCTTGGCCGGGGCCGTTGGCGTGGGGTTAGCCCGGGCTGCTTATGAATTTGCCTTGCAGTATAGTAAACGCCGCCACCAGTTTGGCCGGCCTGTGTTTACCCAGCAGGCGGTTTCCTTTGCCCTGGCGGAACTGGCTGCCAAAATTGAATCAGCCCGGTTGATGGTGTGGAAAGCCTGCTGGCTTATTGATAACGATATGGATTATACAATGGCGTCATCAATGGCCAAGATAGCAGGCAGCCAGGTCGCTCAGGAGGCAACTGCGATGGCGATGGATATTTGTGGCGGGCGCGGGTACCTAAAGGATTGGCCGGTGGAAAAATATTTGCGGGATGCCCGGGTGCTATCCTTGATTGAAGGGACAAATAACATTCAAAAGGCGGTTATTGCCTCGCTGTTATAAGACGGAAACAAACCAGTCAGGCCAGCAGCACCCGATCGTCGGCAAATACTGTACCGCTGCACGAAGAAAATTTTGCCACCAAATCAGCTACCGTTAGATTGCTTTTTTCTTCGGCTCCAATGTCTAGAATAATACGGCCCCGGTGCATCATGATTAACCGGTTGCCAAACTGCAGCGCCTGTTCCATGTTGTGGGTGATCATTAGAGTAGTAAGATTATGGCGATTGACCACCCGTTCCGTGATATTCATAACCAGACGGGCGGCTTTGGGGTCAAGGGCTGCTGTGTGCTCGTCCAGTAGTAACAGTCTGGGCCGGGCAATGGTGGCCATTACCAGTGCCAGTGCCTGCCGCTGGCCGCCGGACAATGTGCCCACGGGCACTTTCAGTCGTTCCTCCAAACCCAGACCGATGTCTTTGAGGGCAGCTCTAAATTCCTTGACCCGGTTTGTCGTGACAGCCCTGGTAAGACCACGCCGTTTTCCCCGCAGAAAGGCCATAGCCAAGTTTTCCTCAATGGAAAGCTCTGCTGCTGTGCTGGCCAGGGGATCCTGATCAATGCGTCCGATTTCCATTGCCCGCATGTGCTCGGGCAGCCTGGTGACATCCCGCCCGCCAATTATGATATGCCCGTCATCCACCGGAATGACGCCTGCGATAGCCTTTAACAGTGTGGATTTGCCTGCTCCGTTGCTGCCGATTAAAGTAATAAAATCACCCCGGGCCACTTCAAGGTTAATGTTGTTCAATGCTTTAATTTCATTGGGAGTGCCCGGAAAGAAATACTTTTCAATACCGGTCAAAGTAATCATTTGTCGTCCCCCCTTCCCGTCTGTGAAACAGTACCGATGCAGCCGTTAGTTCTGCCTGGTACAGAGGGATTACCTACCAGGCCGGAACCCTTTCCGGTGCGGTTCGGGTTAAAGGGGCTCCATAACCTTTTAATGCTACCAATACCAGTGCTTGGCCGGACAGCGGCAAGTCGCCGGCTTATTCCCATGTTGGGCATGGCCAGCACCAGCAGAACCAGTGCGGCTGTCATTAGTTTAAAGTCCTCAGCAGGCAAGCCCAGTCTCAAGCCCAGGGCCAGTAGACCCCGGTAGAGCACTGAGCCAAGGATGACTCCGGTAAGCAGTCGTCCCAGGCGGTGACCGCCAAAAATAGTCTCACCCAGGATTACCGAAGCAATGGCGGCAACCAGTACGCCTATGCCCATACCCACATCGGCAAAGCCCTGGAACTGGCAGGCTAAGGCACCGGACAAGCCCACCAGACCGTTGGCAATAACTAAACCCAGTAGTTTGGTATTGTCGGTGTTGACACCCAACGACCTGATCATGCGCTCGTTACTGCCGGTGGCCCGTAGGGCCAATCCCATATCGGTGCCCAAAAACCAGCCCAGCAATGCACGTGCTGCCAGGGTGATCAACAGCAGTACCAGTATTATTGTTATATTTGACTCAATGAGGCCGAACCAGCCCAGTATTTGGCCATATACGTTATCATGATTTAAAAGAGGTGTGTTGGGGCGCCCCATGGTGCGCAACATAACAGTGTAAATAGCACTGGCGGTTAAAATACCCGCCAGTATGTTATTTACTTTTAACCTGGTGTGCATCAGCCCGGTCGCTGCTCCCGCGGCGCCCCCGGACAATGCACCCAGCAGCACCGCCAGTAGCGGGTCGATGCCCTCAACTACCGCTCGGGCGGTAACTGCTGCACCAAGGGGAAAGGTACCCTCCACAGTGAGGTCGGGAAAGCCCAGCAGTCGAAATGTTAACAGTACCCCCAATGCCATAAAGGCATAGATGAGACCTTGTTGCAATGCTGTTATCAGTACACTTTCCATGAACCTTCACTTCTTTCTGTGGTTTTAAACGCTTGTTCGGTGAAATTATTCTACTATTTCATCGGCCCGGTCCAGTACGGACTGAGGAATTGCCAGATTAATATTTTGCGCCGCTGTTTTGTTGATCATCAAGGTGCGTTTCCGGATTTCTTCAGGTACGATTTCCCCCGCCTTTTCACCCTTTAATATCCGGGCCAGCATGGTTGCACCTTGAGCGCCGCAATCATATTCATCGTTACCAACGGTGGCCACGGCGCCCCGTCTTACAGACTCGGTGTCGCCGGTAAAGAGGGGTACATTTTTATCTTGTAATTCTTTAAGCAAAGCCTCCAGCGCGGAAATCACAGTGTTATCCTGGGGTACAAATACCGCATCCACCCTGCCGGCCAGGGACTGGGCGGCTGCTTGTACTTCGTTGCTGCTGGCCACGGAAACTTCCACCACATTCCAACCCTTACTTTCAACATATTCTTTGGCCCGGTTGATATTGCTCACCGAGTTGGCTTCACCGGCATTATAGATGAACCCCAACTGTTTGATGTCTGGAATGAATTCACCGATGAGATCCATTTGCTGTTCAACGGGGTCGGCGCTATATACTCCTGTGATGTTAGTGCCGGTGGCTTTATCATTGGCTTGAATCAGGCCCGATCCCACTGCATCGGAAACTGCTATAAAAACTACAGGTATGTCAGTGCCTTTGGTAGCCATGGCCGCTGCCTGGGAACTGGGTGTGGTAATGGCGAATATAGCATCCACTTTATCGGCTACGAATTTATCGGCAATGGTCTTGGCCAGGTTGTGATCGCCCTGGGAATTTTGAATATCATACAGTATATTTTCTCCTTCGATGTACCCTTCCAGTTTCATTTGGTCCAAAAATCCTTGCTGGTCCAGGTTTAATGCCGGGTGATCTACGAATTGGGTGACGCCTATTCGGTATACTCTGTCAGTGTCGGAATCATTTACACCGGCCTGTTCATTGCCGCCACAACCGGTTGCGGCCAGAAGCAGCAATAAGGACACCAGTATGTAGATAATATTTTTATTGAAAATATTTGTAAACATTTAAATTCCTCCTGGTTTTTAGCTTCTAGCATCAGTGCTTTGTCAGGTAAGTTTTATCAACGCAATTTAAGGGTGGTAAATAGTAATATACTGGTACAGGCCCAATTAATGAGCCAACTAATAAATAACCGCTGTTTTATACCTATTTCGTATAATATTGTTTATCAAGCGGATCCTGATTTATTAAACGCACCTCCTTGGACGCGAGGAGAAATATAAAAACCGGCACTACAATGAGTACCGGTCTGTTATACTGTTTCCGGCTCATCTAAGCTCTCCTCGTACTTTTCTAAACTCTGCTCAACCCAGTTGCCCAGGCTAATATATTTTTTTTCAATCGCATTATATCACCCGGATCAACCGGGTGTCAAACAAAATCGGATTGGACAAGCAAGGCGGTTGAAGCCCACAGATAAATGTTCAACTTTCAATAATAGTATCAATAAGTCTTTGGTGAAAACATTCAGGCTGCTGTATTTCGTAAAAAATAAAAAAACCGCGGTTTTAACCGCGGCAGAGCAAGCAATTTGATATCTTTAAGTTTTAAGCATTGATACTCTTAACTTCCCTATCGTAAACATAATATTTGGTGCTGCAATTAAAACAATTGTATGTGCCGATATGTTTCAATGTTTGGTCAGTTTGACCGCATGCCGAACAGGTAATAGTTTTTACCTCATACAGGGAACCGAACGCCAGTATGAAAAATCCCACTACTCCAGCGACTGCACCACCAATGGCACTGGCGAAACCTACTGGCACACCGGCCATTATTGCAATGAGGCAAGCGGAACAGCCTACTGTCAACACCACAAAAACAAAGGACAGTACCCGCGCGCCGGATAAAGCTCCCCCTTGGCCTGGTTCTTTTAAACGCGGACTTGCCAACATACTCCCCCCTTTTACTAAAAGCTCTTGCTGTACAAATACTATCTTATTTCTTATTTCTGCAAAAATTTTATTATTCCTTTATATATTTATAGTTTATTAACGATGTAATAGAAAATGATATTTTGACGCTATGCATGATAAAGTATTGATTTGTCCCGCTGAATTAATTTATTAAAGTGTAAGGTAAGATAAAAAACAGTTGACTAATATTATAATATCAATATAATCAAATATATGGATACTAGGTTAAGGAGGATTAATGATGAAAGTTAACGCAGCTTTATTGCGCAGGACCAAGCTGCAGGCTTACACTTGGGTGGTGTTGCCTCTGGTGGCCATAAGCGGTTGGTTTTACCCTTTGTTGGGCTTTTTGCTTTTTGGCTGCATGCTTGGGGCGGTTGGTCTCTCTATTTTTCGTGGGCGTAACTGGTGCGATTGGATGTGTCCCCGGGGTGCCTTTCTAGATTTATTCATGGGACCTATCAGCCGTAAAATTATTATTCCAGCTTTCTTTAAGAATGAGGCCGTACGAACCTTTATGGTTCTACTGATTTTTACCGTTATCGGTGTGCAGTTTTATCTGGCCTGGGGTGATATACCGGCTATGGGGTTGGCTATGGTCAGGGTATTAACTGTAACTACGGTGGTAGCTATATTGCTGGGTTGGGGTATTCATCCCCGCACCTGGTGCCGCATATGCCCCATGGGTACAGTGGCCCACTGGATAGCCCGGCGTCAACAACCGCTCCGGACCGGCAGCAGCTGTGTATCGTGTGGCATTTGCACCAAATCATGTCCCATGCAACTGAACCCCAGCGGATTTGACAAGGATAACGCCTTTGAACGTAGCGACTGCCTGCGTTGTTTCTCGTGTGTATACAGTTGTCCCAAAAAAGCGCTTTCCTTTGACAAAGATAAAACTGTGTCTTGCGACATGGCGGCTTAATTATCGAAAAAGAACCTTTGGGCTAATAATCCGAAGGTTCTTTTTCACGTTTAAGGTGTTAGAGAATCATTCTTACATTTTATTTAGCATGTTCTTTTATAAAATGTTTGGGTACCCGGCTGTTCATGGCACATAGTACTTCGTAGGATATGGTACCAATTTTTTCAGCGATTTCGTCAGCGGTTATTTCTGCGTTACCCTGCCGGCCCATAAGTACTACCTCTTCCCCGGGTGTTAGGTCTGGCAGATGTCCTGCGTCCACCATGAACTGGTCCATGCAAATACGACCGATCACCGGCGCTTTTTGCCCGCGAATCAGCACTTCACCCTTTGATGACAGCAAACGGTTATAGCCATCGGCATACCCTGCTGGAATTGTAGCTACCACTGTAGAAGAGGGTGTAATATAAGTTACTCCGTAACTGATACCGGAACCTGCAGCCACCCGTTTAACGTGGGCCACCCGGGCTTTGACCGCCATTACGGGCTGCAGGTGTACTTTGCTAATATCAACTTCCCTTGCGGGGCTGACGCCGTATACAGCAATACCGGCCCGGACCATATCCAGGTGAGTTTCCGGCATATCCAGCAGCGCGGCACTGTTGGCCGCGTGTCGTAAGGGAAATTCCAATCCTTCACGGGTGAGCAGTTCTATAAATTCCATAAAGCTGTGCCATTGTTTATTAGCGTAGCTTTTGTCACGGCAGTCCGCGGAAGCGAAGTGAGTGAAAATGCCCTCCAATTCCAGGTGAGGAAGCCTGGCAATGTTGATAATATCCCTTAATCCGTCGTTGTCCGGGAAAAAACCCAACCGTCCCATACCAGTGTCCACTTTGATGTGTACCAGCGCTTTTTTTCCGGTCTGGGAGGCTAATGAGGAAAGCTCCCGGGCGGTACGCAAGTCGTAAATAGTTTGGGTCAGACTGTTGTTTAATATGGCTGGATAATCTTCGGGTACGGTATACCCCAGCACCAGCACCGGTGCCTCAATGCCCGCCTGGCGCAGTTCGGTTCCTTCGGTAACCCGGGCCACGCCCAGACGGGTGGCTCCGCTGGCCAGTGCTGTTCGAGCCACCTCCACGGCACCGTGGCCGTAGGCGTTGGCCTTGACCACTGCCATTAGCTCTGTCTGTGGGCTAATGATACTCTTTAATTGTTTGATATTATGGGCCAGCGCGCCAATGTTGATGTCCAACCATACCGGTGCATGTTCATTCATTTTGTACCTCCGCATGAAGTTTAAAAGCCATTTTAGATAAAAGATAGCTATTAAGTAATGTGATGATATGAGTAGTAACAACTACCATGTAGCATTATCTTTTGTTTTTATCATGCTTATGCCCGGGTGTTAGTATTTTTGCTGGAATCTATTCTTTAATAACTACTGTTTTTTGTAAACTGAGTTAACATGTCGGGTTTTTTTGCTCCATCTCTTTAAATACTACGGGCAGTTGCTCCAACATATCGCCGGCCAGGAGGCTGGCCATACCTTTTTGCCGTGCGGCGGCATCGCCTGCTAAACCGTGCAGGTAAACACTGGCGGCTGTTGCAGGCAAAGCTTCCAGGCCTTGGGCTATAAAACCTGCTACCATACCAGTCAATATATCGCCCGAACCGCCTGCAGCCATGCCCGGGTTACCTGTGTTATTGATATAGAGGGTACGATCCGGGCCAGCCACCACTGTACCGGCACCCTTTAGTGCTATCACAACTCCCCATTGCACAGCTTTTTCGGCGGTTACACCAAGCCGATCGTTTTGTATTTGTTCAATGGTGCGTCCAGTTAGCCGGGCCATTTCACCCGGATGGGGGGTAAGTACTAAATCTGGCCGCACCGCCTTAAAAAGTTCAGTTTTACCCGCTAGAGCGTTTAGAGCGTCAGCATCCAGTACGCAGGGCTTTTCTAAATGTAAAAGCACTTCCTTAACCAGTTCCGCAATATCCGGACCTGTGCCCAATCCAGGACCGAGAGCCAACACATCACTGTTGCTTGCCCGGTCTAAGATTTCCTCCAGGGCAGATATACTGAGTGTTCCCCGGTCGGTCTGAGGCAGTGGGAAGGTCATTACCTCGGTTAGTTTGTTCTCGGCAATGTCATGGATTCCTGCGGGCACCCCCAGAGTAACCAGACCCGCACCTGACCGGGCTGCTGCTGTGGCCGCCAGCACTGCCGCCCCGGACATGCCCCGGGAGCCTGCAATTACCAGCACCCGCCCGAAATTCCCCTTATGTTCATTGCCTGTACGCCGGGGCCACCAGTTGCGCACCAGTTGGTCTGTGATTAAATAGCGGTTGTTGCTATTGCCTTCGCCTTTTTTCCCAGGGTTGCCCGAAGTAATTCCGGTGGGGATAGAAATGTCAACCACATGCAGTTTTCCCACATATGGACGGGCGTTGGGCAACACCAGCCCTACCTTGGGCAGGGCAAAGGTCACCGTATGATCAGCTTTTATACAGGGGCCTTCCGCTCGACCTGTGTCGGCTTCTAAGCCCGAAGGTATATCTACGGCCACTACGGGCCTGCCACTGGCGTTAACAGCCTCGATAACGGGGGCCATTTCCCGTATTACACCTTTAAAGCCCGTACCGTAAAGAGCATCCACCACCAGGTCCGCTTTTATTAAAGCTAGTCTAACCAGGTTAAGGTCTTTGTTTTTATTAATTTGGTAAACCTTTTGTCCCATTTTACGCCAGATATTCAAGTTGGTCAGTGCATCGCCTTTGACTTTATCCAATTCCGTGGCCAGAAAAACCTGTACTTGCGCCCCCCGGTTATATAAATGCCGGGCTATCACAAAGCCGTCTCCGCCGTTGTTGCCCTTTCCCGCGAAGACTATTACATTACTACTAGTTAGGTCATCCAGAAGCGTAGCAACTAATTCCGCCACTTTAAGCCCGGCATTTTCCATCAATACTACACCAGGTATACCATATTCCTTAATTGCCATTTGATCCATTGCGCTCATTTCCTGCGCAGTTACTAGCCGCAAATCCATCACTCTCCCTTGTGTATAGCTGTGGCAAATGCCACTGCCTGCCCCAGGTTATGGGATATGGACAGCAAAACAGTGCTCACCTGTCCGGACCTGGCATGCTGTAAAGCGTTTCCGGTGAGTTTCACCTGTACAGGCCCGTCACCGCCGCCACAGATCTCTACTTCATGCCAGTTGGTAACACCGGTACCCAATGCCTTAAAAACCGCTTCTTTGGCTGCAAATCTGGCAGCCAGGCAGGGCCAGGGGTTACGGCGACGCATGCAAAAGTTAATTTCCCCGGAAGTAAAAACACGTCTTAAGAACCGTTCCCTCCGGCGGGCAGCCTTTTCTATTCTGGTAATTTCTATAATATCGGTACCAATACCTATTATCCCATGTTGCACCACAACTCTTTCTGTATAGATTTGATAATCCTTTTGCATACAAATTGCTTTCTTTGATTCATTGGGATTAAGTTTACCCATAAATAAAACGATACCTGGTTCAAAAGATCAATCGTATTGCTTGACCTGTTAATGCGTAATGAACGAGAGAAAGATTTCCATCAAACTATTCCACGTCCTAAAAGAAAAACCTGCATATTAAGCAGGTAATTGTACAAATGGAAGTGCTAAAACAGTTTAGCTGGTAGAACAAATCTATTGTTCAATGGGTTTACTAAACTGGCCATTTAATTTAAAGTTCACCCATTCGGGAAAGGATACGCCTGATTTGGCAAAAAAATCACTTTCCCGGGCAGCCTGCTCCCCTTTCATTTGTAGGAAATCGTGCACCGCCTCTTTGAAAGAGTTAAACAGTTCCTGATTAACCAGTCCTTCCTCTATTAATAAAACACGCAGAGCCAGGTTTTCTTCCTCCAGGGCTTTAAGCCGGCTAAACAGTTCGATAAACATTAGTCGGATAACATCCTTGTCAATGGTACGGTTTACATCCCCCAAAAGCGCCCATATTTTTTGGTCGCTGAGCATTTCCCAAACTACCTGCATATATATGTAAAACACCCCATTCAATATGATATTGGTGAAGCACAGGGACGGTTCTAATGCTTCCTTAGCAGGAGGCAGGTGAACCGTCCCTGTACTTCACGCTTCCCGTATTTATATTATTAACTGGTAATTTGGTATATATACGTATCGTGTTAATAAGAAATAAGGAAGGTTTTCGATTACCATACTGGGGTTTGTTTAACTTTGATTCTCCAAGGTTTTTGTCGATACTGTTAAAAACCTAATATTTTACGTAATTTCTTGGCCTGTGCCCTGCTTACAGGTACTTCACTATGTTCTTTATCCTCCACCACCAGGTTATACGTGCCATTGAAAAAAGGCACTATTTCCTTTACCTTGTGTAAATTAACCAGGTAACAGCGGTGAGTGCGGAAGAATACTTGTGGGTTGAGCCTGGCCTCCAATTCTTTTAAGGTAAAACGAGTCATTAATTTATCATTATGGGTTTTAATATAAATATAATCCTGCTCGGTAAAGGCGTAAAAAATATCTGATTCGGCCACCAATACAGTTTTACCCATTTTTTCCGCCGGGATACGATCTATTTTAATCTGGGTCGGGCTTGGCTTGTTGCGCCCGGTTTCCGCCGGCTTGTTTTCCTCGTTACTGGCGGCCACTTCTTGATAGGCCTTAATTACCTTGTCGATGGCTTTTTTGAGACGTCCTGGTTCTACCGGTTTCAAAAGGTAGTCCACAGCATTGACTTCGAATGCCTTTAATGCAAACTCATCATAGGCAGTTGTGAATATAACATGGGGTGGTTTGGGTAACTCTTGGATGGCAGCCCCCAGTTCCAAACCCGTCATGCCGGGCATGGATATGTCCAGGAAAATTACCTGGTAATCCAAAGCCTTGACCAGTGCCAGAGCCTCCTGGGCATTAGCTGCTTCGCCGACGATCTCAATATTGTTGAAACTGTTCAAAAGGAAGCGTAATTCCTGGCGTGCGGGGTATTCATCATCAACGATCAATGCTTTTAGTTTCAATTGCCTCCCCCTCCCTTTCCAACGTGCTGGATGACAGCGGTATTCTAACATATATGGACGTACCTTCGCCGGGTACACTGACAATGCGCAAGCCGTAATCTTGACCATATAAACCTTTAAGCCGTTCATGCACATTGCTCATGCCCACCCCGTTGCCCGAACCGAACCCGGGGGTAAGTACTTTAGTTTGTAGTTCTGTATCTATGCCCACCCCGTCATCTCTGATTACAATAAGCATTTCATTATCATGTTTGCTGGCGGAAATTTGCACAGTACCCTGGCCAGGTTTGGGTAAAATACCGTGCTTGATTGCATTTTCTACCAGGGGTTGGATTGTTAATACGGGCACTTTACATTCCAATAGTTGACTGTCTATTTCACGCACTACCCGCAGCTTATCTCTGAACCTGGCCCGTTCCAGTATTAAATACGTGTTCAGGTATTCCATTTCCTCTTTTAAAGTATTAAAATGCCCATGCCTTTTAAGGGCGTGGCGGAAAAAAGATGCCAGTCGGATTAATAGGCGCCTGGCTGTTTCAGGGTTGGTGCGGCTGAACATTATAATGGTATTCAGCGTATTAAATAAAAAGTGCGGGTTAATCTGAGCTTGTAACGCATCCAATTCTGCCTTGGTAACTAATTGAGCCTGGCGATCAACTTCGGCCAGTTCCATTTGCATACCTAATAGTTGGGCTACTCCAACAGCCAGTTTTACTACGGCATGGGGTAGTTCACCTTGTTTGGTTTGATATAGCTTGACGGTGCCTACTATTTCATCTTTACACTGTAATGGTACAATTACTGCGGATTGTAACGGGCAACCCGACACAGGACAGTCCAGACCGTAACCATCTCGCACTATTTTTATTTCTCCGGTGCGGATTACTTCCCTGGTGGCCAGGGTCATGATGGGCCGGCCAGCCTTGTGGTGGTCAGATCCGGCACCAATATATGCGAGCACCTTTTCCCGGTCTGTGATGGCCACTGCCGCCACATCGGCGGTACGGCGGATAATTTCGGCAGTGTTGGCGGCGGTTTCTTCATTTAGACCCCGGCGTAAAAATGGCAACGTCTCATGTGCAATACGCAGCGTGGGATCCAATTGCTCATCAGTGGGGCTGCGTTTGGTACCCCGGTGGTGGGTGAATATAAATATGGCAATTAATACGGACAGCAGTGCGGCACAGGTTAACAAGACTGCCGCGGCATAAAGTTTTGGCTGCCACAGGTAAATAATCGCCAGTGTAACTGCGAATATTGCAAACCAATAGGCTAATACTCTGTGAGCGGGGTTTTCTTTCGAAGGCATACCCTTTACCCCCGTTGCAAATAATAATTTTAATATTCTAAAATTTGGTTTTCATAAAATTAATATTCGACAGCATAAATACTATTCCTGCAGTTATTAATTAAAAAAGAAGGTAGCTTGTGACAATGGCTGAATTTCGTTATTAAATCCAGGTGTGGGATAACGTACTCATGTCTCCTTTTCCATGTATCCAGTACAAATAAAAAGCAGACACCCTTTTAGGTGTCTGCTCAATGTCGCCTAAATGACAGAATAAACTGATAATAATGAATAGTTCAAAAATTAATCCGATAGTATAACCTTGTTTTGTTCAAATATAAACTATATCAGCCTTGTACCTGCTTACGGATTTTCTCCACTACGTCGGGGTTGGCCAGGGAAGTGACGTCGCCCACATCTCCCCTGTTGGATATAGATGCCAGGACTCGGCGCATAATTTTACCGGAGCGGGTTTTAGGCATATCCGGTACAATATGCACGTTGCGTGGACGGGCAATCTTACCCACCACTGTAGATACGGCGTTGGAAATCTTGACGGCCAGTTCATCGCTGGCTTGGCACCCGGGTTTTAATGATACATACAAATCGGGCACAGTACCTTTGATTTCATCCTTGGCTGCGATAACAGCCGCTTCGGCTACTTCCTCAATCGTAAGTGCGGCGGACTCGATCTCTTTAGTACCCAACCGGTGTCCCGCTACGTTAATAACGTCGTCCACACGGCCCAGTATACGGACATAACCGTCGGCGGATACCACGGCGGCGTCCCCCGCCATATACGGCCAATCCCGCCAGTCTTTGCTGTTCGGATCTTTACAGTACTTCCCGTAATAAGTAGATACATAGCGATCCCGGTCTTTCCAGATAGTCTGCATCAGCCCCGGCCAGGGGTTTCTTATGCAGATGTTACCCGCTTTGCCTGCTCCGGCCGGAATTTCATTGCCTTCATTGTCAAGGATTACCGGGTGAATACCAGGTACCCCCGGTCCGGCACTACCTGGTTTCATGGGGCTAATGCCTGGTACCGTGCTGCACAAAAAGCCACCGGTTTCAGTTTGCCACCACGTGTCGACAACGACGGCTTTGCCTTTGCCCACTACATTGTAGTACCATTTCCAAACTTCAGGTTCAATGGGCTCACCCACGGTGGTCATGTGTTTAAAATTATAATTGTATTTGGCGGGCTCATCCGGTCCGGATTTTCTGAAGCCGCGGATAGCCGTAGGTGATGTATGGAATATATTGACGCCAAGTTCTTCGGCAATTCTCCATACCCTTCCGGCATCCGGGTATGTGGGAAGCCCTTCATATATGACGGTACTGGCAGCTATAGCAAGAGGCCCGTAGACTATAAAGGAGTGCCCCGTAATCCATCCGATGTCCGCCATGCACCAGTATACATCTTCAGGGTGAATATCCTGGATAACCTTGGACATCCAGGCTACATATGACAGGTAACCGCCGATGCTGTGTTGTACTCCTTTGGGACGTCCTGTTGAACCACTGGTATACATGAGAAATAGAATACCTTCGGCCGGCATGGAAACCGGTTCCACTATGGTTCTGGCATACTGTTTCAGCAGGTCGTTCATAAAGTAATCCCGGCCCTCAATCAGAGGTGCATTGGAAGAATATTTGCCGGGGTAACGCTGCCAGATAAGTACTTTGTCAACTTGTTGGCCTTCTTTTTTGGCCACTTCAACTGCTATGTCACCGACAGCCTTGTGATCAAGCAGTTTACCATTGCGATAATAGGCGTCCATAGTAATTAGTATATTACTTCCGGAATCCCAGATTCTTTCGCCGCAGGCCTGGCCGCTGAAACCTGCAAACACCTGGGAATGAATGACCCCCAAACGGGCGCAGGCCAGCATGGTAATGGGCAGTTCCGGAGTCATGGGCAGTTGTAGAGTAACACGGTCACCCGCTTTCAGGCCACAAAAGTCCCTTAATACAGCAGCAGTTTCATTAACTCTGCGATAGAGTTCCTGGTAGGTCATGTGGATAATGGGTTCATCCTCGGGTTCCGGCACATAGTGAATGGCCGTTTTGTTTTTATATTTGGCCAGATGTCTATCCACACAATTATAACTGGCGTTTAGCTTACCACCCACAAACCATTTCCAGCAAGGGGCGTCGCTGGTGTCCAGCGTGGTGTGCCAGTATTGGTCCCAATCCAGCAAATCTGCAAACTCTTTGAAGCATTCGGGGAAATTATCCAAACTGAACCGCTCAAAAACTGCCGGATCAGTCATATTGGCCTGACCGATAAAACTGGCCGGTGGATGAACATATTGTTCCTCTTGCCAGTGTACTGCGTAGTGAGCTCCGCCACCATTTACCTTTTCGGACACACAATCGACCTCCTAATGTAATTTAAATAAGCATTAAAATCAAGTATTGGTTTTATTTAGTTAATTTCCCCTGTAAATTAAACGTTTTATAAACAGTAATATAGAGTTAATTCTTACCGTTAGGTAGAATTAAACAGGACAAGATTGATATGAAAACAGTTAAATTAACACCCCCTTCAGGTTTTTCAATCATTAGTAAAGAGGTGTACCCCCTATGTAAAGGGTCACAATAACTTATTGCTTAGCTAAATATATAATAATGCTTATTTGTGAAAAAATTAAGAAAATTCAGGCAAACGGTTTTATTTAACTGTTGAATGGTTCTGCGATGATTTTGGCTGTTTAGTTTAGATTCAAGAATATATACGCCGGCAGGGAGCGGATGAAGAACAGTGGTTTAATAAGTAAATCGGCAGCACATTAAAATAAGCCGGTCCCGACAACCGAAACCGGCTTATTTTAATTGTTAATCGCCATAACATAGTCGTCACAGGATAGGGTTTTGTTAACCTTGTTAATATGGTCAGTAACATCGCCGTCATTGCCCTGGTGAATAATTTCGTGGCAGATATTACGTATATGTTCACTGATACGTAAAAAGGAGTTAATCAAATCCAGGTGTAGGGCGCTGGTTGAAATAGATAGAGTTGTGCCATCCCTCAGCCGGTTAAAGTGCTGTGCCCGCAAACGTCTTTCCATACGGGCCAGTTCGGGATATCTTTTAAGGGCTTCACCGGCCAGTTCAGTGTCGTTGGATGCCAAGGCCACGTTGGCCATACGCATTAAATCGCCCAACCGCTGATGCATTTCCTTGATTTCTTCCCAGCCTGCATCGGAAAATTGACATTGTCGAGTTATTTTGCAACTGGCAATATAAGTTATATCCTTTTCAATAATATCTCCTATGTGCTCCAAATCGTTAATTATATGCATATGGCTCATGCTTCGGTAAAATTCCTTCCTTGACAACGGTTGTCGCATAACGCTGGTCAAATAATTGGTTATCGACTTGCACAGTACATCCAGATAATCTTCTTTTTTATTAATTTTATCTAAAAGCTCTATATCGCTTTTTTCAAAAATTTTTATTATTGATTGGATCATATCAAATACCTGGTCGGCGGCGTGGTTTATTTCTTTGGAAGCCAGCCCCAGGGCAATAGAGGGTGTACTGATTAATTTATCATCCAGATATTTGGGTTTAAGTTGCTCATCTAAAGGCATTTGGCGCTCCGGAATAATTATTTCAAGCAACTTGGCGAAATATTTAATAAAGGGTAGGAATACCATTGCGATACCGATGTTAAATAAAGTATGGGCGTTAGCTACCTGATAACCCGGTGACGCCGTTAACTTTGCCATTAATATGGCAAATTGGTTGACAAAAGGTAGCATCAATAAAACGCCGGATAGTTTAAAAAGCAGATGTGCAGTGGCCACCCGCTGGGCCTCCCGGGACGAGCCCAAACTGGTTAAAAGAGCAGTAAAGGATGTGCCGATATTTGCCCCTAACAAAAGGTAGATGGCGGAATGCAGCGATACTAGATGCTGCATGGACATAACCATGATAATACCCACCGACGCGGCACTGCTTTGTATTAAAAAGGTGAAAACAGCTGCGGCTGCAACGGCTAAAAGCGGATAATCGCTGGTGCTCAATAGTATATGGCGAAAAAAGGGTTCATCTTTTAAAGGCTGCATGGTATCGGCAATCATTTTAAGCCCTAAAAATAACAGACCGAATCCCAACAGTACCTGTCCCACCCGCTTGTATTTATCCCGTTTAGAGAAAAATATAATGGCGGCACCGATACCCACAATGGGTAATGATATTTCAGTAACTTTAAGTGCTATTAACTGAGCGGTTACGGTGGTGCCTATATCGGCACCCAGAATGACCCCCAGGGTTTGTTTTAAAGACATAATTGATGCGCTGGTCAGACCCACCAGAATTACAGTAGTTGCGGTGCTGCTTTGAAATAGCATTGTTACCAGCGCACCCACGATAAGTGCTGTAAAGCGATTATGGGTAAGTGTGCTTAGGATACTTCTGAGCCTGTGTCCGGCCACTTTCTGAAGACCCTCACTCATGATAAACATGCCATAAAGCAACAACCCCATGCCGCCCAGTAATCCCAATACCACAGTTTTCCATAATTCCACTTTCCCACACCTCCCCGGGAATTATTAATGATAATATGATAAAGTTAAGGAATTGTTAATGCTATATTAATTTTTTATTAAGAAGATTGTACCATGTTTCACATTATTTGCGCAATAGTATTCTGATTAAATTATGTGGTGGTTTTAACATCTTATAATGACAAAAGATTCAGTAATTGAGAAATGTAGTGGGGTATAGGCGTTTTATCGTTGTTAATCCAGTTTCAGGCCAGGTACTTCAGTCTCTATAAGGTCTGGACGTATCTCTTTAATGCGTTTGAGTGCTCTAATAACCCCCGGTTTAAGTACCGGGTCGTCCAGGAATGTAGCAAGTATAGATATATAGTCCTGAAAAAGCTCCGGTTGATAATAAATAATTTCGCCCGCGGCCTCAGGAGCAATCCAAAGTGAACCGCCTGATTCATCATTAAGCTCCCAAAAAATTCGGCGCATGATAATCCTGGCCCGTTCCGGGTCTTTGCGTGCAATATTATCTGTCAATAAGCCCAACCCATGCACAGCCCCCAGGCGAAGCTTTTCATCAAGACTGTATAGGAATGAAAAAAGAGCGCCGGTCACCCGTCCGGTTTGTTGTTCGCCCAGTTTAAGCAATAATTTGAAATCTTCACTTTGTAATGCTTTTTTTACCTGGTTTTTAACAGTTGAAAAGCTCATATTTACTTCTTTCTTCCCTTCCTTTTAAATGCCAGTAGTTCTTTAAATAACTATATAACATTTTGAGGTAATTACAATTATAGTGCTGTATATTATTTTTATCATGCTAAAATTGGGAGGAATTTTGGAAATTAACATAGAAAAGTTTTTGGGTTAATTAGAAATGTATAAAAATAGCTTATGTTATATCATTTGCGGTGGTGAGGATGGTTTTCCATGCGAAAATTGGCCGTATACAGGTTGAAACCGGGCATGAAAATAGCCAGGCCGATATATAACGCAAATCAGCAAATGTTGTTGGCTTCAGGTACTGTTTTAACGGCGACCTTTATTAAAAAGCTTGAAAAATTAAACATACCGGCCGTATATATTGATGACGATTTATTACCCGGTGTCGAAATCAACGATGTTGTTTCGGATAACACCAGGTATCGGGCTATTAATTACACTAAAAAAATATTTCATGACTTTCATTACACCAGAAGTCTCAGCGGCCTGGATGGAATGGAGCGGGTAGTAAATAATATATTGGATGATTTATTGGATAATCCCACTATCATGGTAAATTTGGTGGACATTCGCAGTACCGATGAATATACCTTTGGTCATTCAGTGAATACTTGTATCCTTGCCCTGATAACCGGTTTGAAGATGGGTTATAATGAAAGCGCGTTAAAACAATTGGCCATGGGTGCCATTATGCATGATTTGGGTAAAACCCTGGTGCCCGTAAAAATACTTAATAAACCCGGCAAGCTTACGGCGGAAGAATTTGATATAATTAAAAAGCACTCCGAATATGGTTATTCAGTTTTAAAAAAAGCCAGACATTTTAATGCTATATCTGCGCTGGTGGCGCTCCAGCACCATGAGCGGTATAACGGATCCGGTTATCCCCATGGGTTGTCGGGACGCCAGATTCATGATTTTGCCGCCATCGTAGGGTTGGTGGATATGTACGATGCTTTAACCGCAGACAGGGTATACCGCAGAGCTTATCCATGCCATGAGGCCTTTGAAATGTTATCTGCTTTTGGGGATTATATGTTTGATTACAATATAGTAAAGTCATTTTTACATCACGTTGCGGCCTATCCCATAAGTAGTGTGGTAAAACTAAGTACCGGTGAAATTGGTGTAGTTATGGAAAACCGGCCAGGCTTTTCGCTGTGCCCCGTAGTCAATATCATGTTTACAGCTGAAAATGAAAAATTGAAGTACCCGGTGAAATTAGATTTATCTACCACCCCCAACGTGACCATCGTTAGCGTCATCGATGATGATGAATTCAACAAATTGATGGATAACAAAACAGGACGACAGTTATTTTATTAATCGCTGGACATCATAAAAACCGGCGGGACATAATCTACCGGACCCGCCGGTTTTATTTGGATGACGCCATTTATTGCTGCTGTTTTTGTTTTTGTATTTCTTCTTCCCTGAGTGTGCGCCGGAGTACTTTACCAACGATGGTCTTGGGAAGTTCGTGGCGGAATTCAACCAGTTTGGGCACTTTGTATCTGGCCAGGTTTGCTTTGCAATACTCAATTATTTCCTCTTCGGTGGCCTGTTGGCCCTCTTTTAGTACTACGAAAGCCTTAACCGTTTCACCGCGGTATGGATCCGGCACGCCGGCAACCACCGCTTCCAACACCTTGGGGTGTTCGAATAATACTTCTTCAATGTCCCTGGGATAGATGTTATACCCGCCTGCAATAATCATATCTTTTTTACGGTCTACAATATAGAAGTATCCATCCTCATCCATCTTGGCAATATCTCCGGTATATACCCAGCCATTTCTCAGGGTTTTGTTGGTTTCCTCCGGCATATTCCAGTATCCCTTCATTACCTGTGGTCCACTAATGCATAGTTCCCCTAATTCCCCCGGGGGTAATTCTCGCTCCCCTGTTTCCAGGTCCATGATTTTGCAGTCTGTGTCTGGTAATGGAATACCTATTGAGCCGGTCTTGCGCCGGCCAAACATGGGATTGCAATGGGTTACCGGGGAAGTTTCAGACAAGCCATAGCCTTCCACCAATAAACCTCCGGTCAGTTTTTCAAATTGTTCGGCAACTTCAACGGGCAGAGGGGCCGAGCCGCTTATGCAGCCCTTAATACTGTCAATGCCGTATTCCTGAACATTGGGATAATTGTTTACAGCAATATACATGGTGGGAACACCCGGGAAAAGGGTTGGTTTTTCTTGCTTGATCAATTCCAGGCATTCTTTGATGTCGAATCTTGCCATAATGACCATTGTGGCTGCGTTGATAATGCTTAAATTAAGGCATGTGGTCATGCCGTAGGAATGGAAAAATGGCAATGCACTGAGTACCTTTTCGTTACCGTATTCCAAGGTTTCAAACCATTCGGCCACCTGAATAGCGTTGGCGGTTATATTGCGATTGGTCAGCATGGCACCCTTGGACACACCGGTGGTACCCCCGGTATACTGGAATACGGCCACATCATTGTCCATATCCACAGGCGCTTGCTCAAATTGGGGCGGGTATTTGGTTAGTAATTCTTCGGCTTTTAGAGCGTTATCATCGGCGGTGCCGGCGGGGCTGCCCAGTGCAAAAAGTATTACATTTTTCAAAGGTGTGATGCTGCGCACATTTTTTATACGCGGGTAAAAGGCGTCATAGGCAATAATCGTTTCCGCTCCCGAGTCGTTTAAAATGTGCTCTAGTTCCCTTTCTACATACATGGGGTTGACTTGGACTACAATGGCACCGATTTTCAGGGTCGCCAAAAAACCCAGTATGTACTGGGGGCAGTTGGGGGCCATCAGTGCCACCCGATCACCCTTTTTAACACCCAAATCTGTCAGAGCCCCCGCACATTGATTAACCATGGCAGCCAGGATTTTATAAGGCAATCTGACACCGGCAAATACAACGGCATCCCGTTCCGGGAAATCCTTTGCCGCCCTTTCCAAGTACTGTGGCATTGTTAAATCAGGGTACTCAAGATGCGGGCGTACATTGGGGGAGTAGCTTTTGTACCATAATTTTTCCGAATTCATTAACAGCACCTCCGGATTTTTTTGAGTGACTAGTCATTCATTTAATGACAGAATTCTATAAAAGTTTTGCCAATCCTTCTTGATTTTAAAATTTTTCAAAAATATTTAAAAGTCAACCTATATTTTCTTTTATAAATATTATAATAATGAACAGGTTTATAATTCTTGTAGATAGCTTAGCAAAAAGCAGGCCTTGTCCGGTAGACATTGCCTGCTTTTTATAACGTTGTAAATATATTATATTTTTTCGGGGGTAGTTTAAGCCCGGTTTTATATCGGAATCAGCAGGCTTTTTCCACCTTTACTGCGCATACCTTCAGTTCCGGTATTTTAGCCACCGGATCCTTGGCCGGGTTGGTCAGTTTGTTAATGGCCACTGCCGGGAAATGGAACGAAGTAAATACCAGTCCTTTGGGTACCACATCGGTAACTCGGGCCATTACTTCCACCTGGCCGCGGCGGGATAATACCCGCACATTGTCTCCATCGGCTACACCCAACGTAGCAGCATCCGCTTGGCTAATCTCCAAGTATTCGGTGCCATAGTGTAATTCCAGTGCACCGGTGCGTTGAGTCATGGTGCCGGTGTGATAGTGGAAATGCCGCCGCCCGGTGCTCAGCACCAACGGATATTCAGTATCGGGAATTTCCGCCGGAGGGATATATTCCACCGGGTTGAATTTGCCTAAACCGCGGGAAAACGTATCCTTGTGCAGGTAGGTTGTACCTGGGTGATCTGCGTTGGGACAAGGCCACTGAATGCCGCCCTGCTCCAACCGGCTGTAAGATATACCCGCATAGGACGGGGTCAGGGAAGCTATTTCATCAAATATATCCGCAGTACTGGCGTAATGCATGGGATAGCCCATGGCTGTGGATACCGCACAGATAATCTGCCAGTCCGCCCGGGCGTTGCCCACCGGGTCAATGGCCTTTCGTACCCGCTGTACCCGGCGTTCAGTGTTGCTGAAGGTGCCATCCTTTTCTGCAAAGCTGGCTGCGGGCAGTACCACATCGGCCAGAGCAGCCGTTTCGGTGAGGAAGATGTCCTGCACCACCAAAAAGTCCAGTTTTTTGAGGGCATGAACTACGTGGTTACTGTCGGGATCGGAAAGTACGGGATTTTCGCCCATGATATACATACCCTTTACTTCACCTGTTCCGGCTTTATCCAGCATATCCCCCACGGTCAAGCCCGGCTGGGCGGGCAATTCCGCTACGTTCCAAGCTTTAGCGAATTTTGCCCGGTTGTCGTCCACGGTCACCGCCTGGTAGCCCGTATATACGTTGGGCAGCGCGCCCATGTCACATGCTCCCTGCACGTTGTTTTGGCCCCTGAGCGGGTTAACACCGCTGCTTTCTTTACCAATATGCCCGCACAACATGGCCAGGTTGGCCACGGCAAATACGTTGTGGGTGCCGCAAATGTGCTGGGTGATACCCATAGTGTAAAGTATGGTGGCATTTTTCGCTTGGGCATAGCCCCGGGCTACTTCCCTTATGGTTTTGGCGTTAATACCTGTGATTTTTTCGGCATATTCCGGTGTATACTTTGCCACAGTTGCTTTAAGGGCTTCGAAATCTTCGGTGCGATTAGCCACGAAATCCTTATTCCAAATTTCCTCTTCAATGATGACATTGGCCATGGCATTGAGCAGTGCTATGTCGGAACCGGACTTGAGCTGCATGTGCACGTTGGCCAATTCCGCCATCTCGGTGCGGCGCGGGTCCACCACCACCAGGGTGGCACCGCTGCGCCTGGCCTTTTTAGCCTTAAGACTGATGATGGGGTGTGATTCCGTGGTGTTGGTACCGATGGCCAAAATAAAATCAGCTCCGGCTATTTCATCAATACTGTTGGTCATCGCCCCGCTTCCAAATGCTGCCGCCAGACCGGCGACGGTGGGTGCGTGTCAGAGGCGGGCGCAGTGGTCAATATTGTTAGTACCGAGCACCGCGCGGGTGAATTTCTGAAGCAGGTAGTTTTCCTCATTGGTGCACCGGGCGGAACTGAGCACTGCCAGTGCATCACCACCGTGCTGTTCTTTGATTTGTCCCAGTTTTTCGGCCACCAGGCCAATGGCTTCATCCCAGGAAGCTTCCACGAATACGCCGTCCTTTTTAATGAGCGGCGTGGTCAGGCGATCAGGGTGATGAATAAAACCATAACCGAAACGACCTTTTACACACAACGCCCGGCCGTTGACATCGCCGTCGCAGGAGGTAACTCCCACCACCTTGTTATCCTTAACGTTCAACTCGAAGCTGCATCCTGTTCCACAATAGGGGCAGGTGGTTTTGACTTTCTGTACTTCCCAGGTGCGGGCTACAGACCGTAGTCCTTTCTCCTGAAGTGCGCCTACCGGACATACTGCCACGCAGTTGCCGCAGAATACGCATTCGGATGCTGATAGGGGTACGTCCATGGCCGGGGTTATTTTAGCATCAAAGCCTCGGTAAGCAAAGTCCACGATGCTCTTACCCTGAATTTCGGCACAGGCGCGTACGCATTTGCCGCACAGTATACACTTATTCATATCCCTTATAATGAAAGGATTATCGTTTTCCAGTGTATAGCCATGCTTTTCACCTTGGAATGGCTCTGTTTTCACTCCGTACATATAAGCATAATCTTGGAGACGGCAATCCCCGTTTTTGCCGCAGGTGAGACAGTCCATGGGGTGATTGGCCAGCATTAATTCCAGTATGGTTTTCCTTGCTTCCTGCACCGCCGGTGAATCGGTGTGCACCATCATGCCATCGGTGGCTTCAGTGACGCATGAAGCGGGCAGGTTGCGCATACCCGGTATTTCAACCACGCACATGCGGCAGGCTCCGAATTTGGTTAGCTCCGGGTCGTGGCAAAAGGTAGGGATAAACACCCCGGCCTTTTGGGCGGCCTCAAGCACGGTAGTCCCTTTGGGGACGGTTACGGATATACCGTTAATGGTTAATGAAACTTGTTCCACTGCCAAGTATCCCTCCTTCCTCTGTTTGATATCATTTAGACAGTTTGTTTAATATATCTTCCAGTCCCAGAGCCTCGGCCCAGGATACTTCCACGAACTCGTCGCCTTTTTTAAGCTGCGGCGCGGGTGGATTGTCCAGGTATTTCAGTTCAAGGCCCAGCCGTCCTTTTAAACACAATGGGCGTCCGCTGCCTGGTTCCTTGGGTACTACACCGATGTTTTGACCGTTTTTGCTGAGTACTTCGAAGGTGCAGCCGCTGTCGCAAAAGGTGCAGGTAACCTGTTGCCGGGCCATTTCCCAGGTACGGCCTTTGCCGGCCATGGGTTTCCAGGTAAGGGCGCCCACCGGGCATACTGTTACGCAACGGCCGCAGTACACACAGTCGGATTCGCCCAACGGGGTGTCCATGGCGGTAACAATTTTGGTACCAAAACCCCGGTATCCGAAATCAATAACGCTACGCTCGGGGATGGCGTTGCAGGTGCGCACGCACCGCCCGCACAATATGCATTTATTGGCATCCCTGATGATATACGGGTTAGAGTCATCCAGCGGGTAGTTTTTACGCTCACCTGTAAAGCCGGATTCCTTAACACCGTAGCGAAATGCATAATCCTGCAGCCGGCAGTCGCCGTTGCGTTCGCAGGTCAGACAGTCCTGGGGGTGGTTGGCCAGCAGCAGTTCCAATATGGTTTGACGGGCTTCTATTACTGCCGGCGACTCGGTAAACACCTGCATGCCCTCGGTGCATTCAGTGACGCAGGAGGCGGGCAGGTTGCGCATACCGGGAATCTCCACCACACAGATGCGGCAAGCACCGAAGCGTGGTATGGCAGGGTCATGGCACAGCGTGGGTATAAATATACCTGCTTGCCGGGCTGCGTCCAAAACAGTGGTTCCTTTAGGTACTTTTATATTAATACCATCTATGGTCAGGGATACATAGGACATTCTCTTTTCCCTCCTTTTCTTGAAAAAGTGGGCCATTAGCCAATTAAATAATTAAGCTTTGTATATTGCATCGAATTTGCAGCCCAGCAGGCAAGAACCGCATTTGATACACTTGGACACATCGATAACATGGGGCTCTTTCTTTTCACCTGTAATGGCTCCAGCGGGGCAGTTCTTGGCGCACTTGCCGCAGCCTTTGCATTTTTCAGGGTCGATTTTGAATACCAAAAGGGCACTGCAAGCCCCGGCGGGACAGCGCTTGTCCTGGATATGGGCAATATATTCATCTTTAAAGTAGCGCAAGGTGGATAAAATGGGATTGGGGCAGGTCTGGCCCAGCCCGCAAAGGGCAGTGTTTTTAACCACCCGGCCCAGGCGTTCCAGGGTGTCCAAATCTTCCATTTTACCTTCACCATCACAGATACGGGTTAAAATCTCGAGCATACGCTTGGTGCCTTCCCGGCAGGGTGTGCACTTGCCGCAGGACTCGGATTGGGTGAAGGTGAGGAAAAACCTGGCTACATCCACCATGCAGGTGGTTTCGTCCATAACCACCAGACCTCCGGAGCCCATCATAGCTCCGGCTGCGGTGAGTGAATCATAATCCACCGGCAGGTCCAGGTTTTCTTCCGGGATACAGCCGCCCGAAGGTCCGCCAATCTGAACGGCTTTAAATTTTTTGCCGTTTTGAATGCCGCCTCCAATGGTGAAAATAATATCCCTCATGGTTATACCCATGGGTACTTCCACCAGACCGGTGTTGTTAACTTTACCGGTCAGAGCAAAAATCTTGGTACCATGGCTCTTTTCAGTGCCCAGCTTGGCATAGTTTTCTCCACCGTTACGCAGTATATAGGGCACGTTGGCATAAGTTTCCACGTTGTTTAGGTTGGTGGGTTTACCCCATAGACCGCTTTGGGCCGGGAAGGGCGGTCTTACCCTGGGCATACCGCGGTTACCCTCAATGGAGGTGAGCAGCGCGGTTTCCTCACCGCATACAAAGGCACCGGCGCCTGCTTTAATTTTAATATGGAAGTTGAATCCGGAATTAAAAATGTTATCACCCAGTATACCGTATTGCTCGGCTTGGGCGATGGCAATTTTTAACCGTTCAATGGCCAGTGGATACTCGGCGCGCACGTAAATGTAGCCCTCGTCAGCACCTACGGCATAGCCGCATATCATCATACCTTCCAGTACAGCGTGGGGGTCGCCTTCCAGCACGCTGCGGTCCATAAAGGCACCCGGGTCACCTTCGTCGGCGTTGCAAACCACGTATTTTTTATCGCCCTGTGCCTGGCGTACAAAGCCCCATTTCATACCGGTGGGGAAACCGGCACCGCCACGGCCGCGTAGACCTGATTTTTTTACATCTTCGATGACTTCTTCGGGTGTCATTTCAAATAAAGCTTTTGTAAACCCGGCGTATCCGTCGTTGGCAATGTATTCGGCTATATCCTCGGGGTTGATATGGCCGCAGTTGTGCAGAACGAGGCGTTGCTGTTTGGCGTAAAAGGGCACGTCATTATAGGTTTTGGCCAATTCGCCGGTGGTGGGATCTTTGTAGAGCAGTCTTTCAACCACTTGACCGCCTATCAGGTTTTGCTCCACTATTTCAGGCACATCAGTATTTTGTACCCGTACGTAGAAGGTTTTATCAGGCTCTACAATCATCAAAGGGCCTTGTTCGCAAAAACCATGACAGCCTGTGATGGTGATTTTTACTTTATCGGTAAGATTATGCTTCTGTAGTTCTTCCCTTAATACATCCACCAATTTTCTGGAACCGGAAGAAGTGCAGCCTGTACCGGCGCAAATAAGTATATTTTTCTTATCTGAGTTTGCCGGTAGGTGTATGTCGGCCAGCAAATCTTGACGCTTTTGCCGGCAGGCAGCGTCATCATGGCAGATGGGGCCTTCTTTGATACATTTGATAAAGTCCCGGCAGGGATTTTGTGGCTCGTGGGTGCATTTATCACAGCATTTATCCAGTAGATTGTTCAATTGCTAGGCCTCCTTCCTACTCGTATTTTTTAACAATAGCTACAGCTTTATCAGGTGTTAAGCGACCGTGGGTATCGTCATTAACCATCATAACGGGGGCAAGCCCGCAGGCGCCCAGGCAGGCCACGGTTTCCAATGTATAACGCAGATCCTCGGTGCTTTCGTTACGGCCCACGCCCAAATCTGTGGATACGGCGTCAAATACTTTGCCGGCACCCCGTACGTGACAAGCGGTTCCCTGGCACATGCGGATTATATTGCGTCCTCGGGGTTTTAGATGAAATTGGGAATAAAAGGTGGCCACCCCGAATGTTTTGCTGAAGGGGACGCCAACTTCCTGGGAGATTTTTTTCATTACATCCCCGGGCAGGTAACCGAAGATTTCTTGGGCTTCCTGCAGTAGAGGGATCAAAGCTCCCTTTAAGTTACGGTACTTTTCGAAAACCTCCTGCAACCGTTGATATTGGGACTCTTGGGTTTGTTCGCATTTACAACCTGCCAAATTATTTCCCTCCTCTCATTAATTAAAAACACTACATTATCCCGGACGGGTAATTCCGGCCGGGTATTGGTTGGTTGTTATATGCACCGTTGGGACACGAGCATTGTGTTGATAACATTAATGCAAGAATTTTTCAGCTTTTTGGACGAAAATCCAGCACTCTGCTCTCAGTGATCAGTATGTGCACTGGTACGTCGTGCTCGCCCGGGTAAACGTTAGGTCTGACTTGCATCTCAAAGGCCAGAGACACCAGTGTTGTACCATCTTTGGTCCGGGGCAGGAAACGGTCATAAAAACCGCCCCCATAACCTAACCGGTTACCCGAAGTGTCGAATGCCACTCCCGGTACAATAACCAGGTCTATCTCCCCGGGTTCCACAGGCCTCACACACTGGGGCTTTGGTTCTAAAATACCCCAGGTGCCCGGTGTGAGGTCGTCCGGGAAATTAACTATCTGAGACGGTATCAACCTTTTATTGGCCACATCGGTGATGGGTACCACCAGTCTTTTGCCCAGGTGTAATGCATTTTCAATGATGGAAGCAGTCTGCACTTCATTGCGAAAGTCGACGTAAGCCATTACCGTGGCTGCGCGTTGATATTCGGGCAGGGCTAGAAATTTGGTGGCAATAACGGCGCTTTTTTCCGCCAACTGACGTGGTGCCATAGCATTGCGCCCGGCAATCACATTTTTTCTTAATTCGAGTTTGGACACGTTAATTCCTCCAAAAAACATTGTGTATTTAACTTTTCGTTTTCACAATATTACCGGAAGTCCAGCCTTAAAAAACGGACTCGTATTATGAAACAATATTCTGTAAATTCATGGAAAATGACGCGAATTAATATCCGTTTTTGTTTGTATACATTATTTCGCCGAACAAAAAATAAATCCTTCCCTACCGGGAGGATTTGAATAAGGTTTCAAAATTAATTATTATTATAACTTATACACCTGATTACCGGATAGTATGCTGATGTTGTTTTTTTGCAGTACTGTGATGGCCTCGTCCAGTTGCTCCACACGAAATACCACCAGGGCGGCGTTGGTGGCTTTCTGTATAAATGCATACAGGTATTCGATATTGATATTTACCTGCTGTAGTATTTCCAGTACTCCTGCCAGGCCGCCGGGTTCATCCTTCACTTCCACTGCAATGACATCAGTGGTGCTGACGGTGAAGCCGGACTCCTTCAGTACCCGGTATGCCTGATCTGGATAGCTGACAATTAATCGCAGTATGCCGAAATCAGTGGTGTCGGCGATTGATAGTGCCCTGATGTTAATGTTGTTAGTTCCCAATATCCGGGTTACCTCGGCCAGGCGCCCGTGCTTGTTCTCTAAAAAGACGGATATTTGTTTTACCTTCATTTAACTTGCCCCCTCTTATAACTTATTTCAATGCGAGGCCACAAATTTCTCCCGTGGCATGTTCTCATACTCTTTTTACCAGTACAACTCTTTTGTTACTTTCGCCATGTGATTATAAAAAGAATAGCACAACTTATTGTTCAATAAAAGTCTAACCCGCAAATATCTACCTATACCCTAAGCTTTGGGAAAGATATGCAATGTATATAGCTATTATCCTCTAATGGCATTTGTGGATTTTAACCCACAGGCTAAACTCCTTGCTAACAAGTTATTAACAGACTTATCCACATTATCCACAGGGATAAGTACAAGTTGCTGTTTAAACAAATGCTATTAATCAGCAAAATAAGTAAATCCGGATATACAAATAAACTTGGACCACAAGGGTTGGTGGTTTAACAATAAAGGTTGTTAAAGTTTTTACCCACAGCACCGTTTGCCATCCTGTGGATTATTATGTGGATAGATTGCTGTGAGCGGCCTGGTTTAGTAGCGATCTTCACCCAGAGATAAATTTGGCATTGCGTTTAATGTCAGGGGAGCGAAATCGTTTTGCAAATATTTGTAGTAGGCTGCACAGCCAATCATGGCGGCGTTGTCAGTACATAGAACAGGAGGTGGATAAATCACTCGCCTGCCTTCCCGGGAAGCCCGGTAGGTAATTTCTTGTCTCAACAACCGGTTGGCTGCCACCCCACCCGCCAGCATTATTGTTTTTGTACGGCACTTTTGGGCTGCCAGTAGTGTTTTGTCAACCAATACATCAACCGCTGCCCGTTGAAAACTTGCCGCCACATCCGCTTTATTTACCGGCACTCCTTTCTGATTAGCTCTGTGCAGGTAGTTGATAACTGCTGTTTTAAGCCCGCTAAAGCTGAAATCAAGGCTATCTGCTGCCAGGTAAGCACGGGGCAGATCTATGGCCATATCATTGCCGGATAATGCCATATTGTCAATTAGCGGTCCACCCGGATAACCCAGGCCCAATACACGGGCTACTTTGTCAAATGCCTCACCTGCTGCGTCATCCCGGGTGGCGCCTAAAAGTTCGTAACGACCATAGCCGGAAATTAGCACCAAATCCGTGTGCCCACCGGACACCACCAGGCAGATTACAGGAAACTCCGGTTGAGGTTCTACTAAAAAATTGGCGCTTACGTGGCCCTCCAGGTGGTTAACGCCGATAAGGGGTATGTCTAATCCAAAGGCAATGGCTTTGGCGGCGGCAACGCCCACCAGCAATGCGCCAACCAATCCGGGCCCGTAGGTGACGGCCACGGCATCCAGATTGTTAAATCCTATACCGGCTTCATCCAGAGCTTCTTGAATAACGTGGTTAATAAGCTCCAGATGCTTACGGGAGGCCACCTCGGGTACCACGCCGCCAAATTTGCGGTGTACGTCTACCTGGGAGGATATGATATTGGATTTTATATTAATACCATCCACTAACACTGCCGAAGAAGTTTCATCACATGATGTTTCCACACTTAATATGGTTACACTCACTTTTAATATTTCTCCTTTAGGGTTTCGCCCAACGGGACAAATACCTATTTTTCATGCTACATTATCATTCATTATAACCAATTATAGCCTTACGGGATGAGCACTATTGATATATAACATTTTCGATACGGTGTTTTATGATAAATTTTCTGCATACTAATATTTAAAGGGAAGGTGCTTAAATAAGGGTGTTTATATGAAATTATGCGTAGTTACTTATAACATAAGAAACTGCCGTGGTGTAAATGGTAAAGTTTCATTAAAAGCAGTGGCTTCCACGATAGCCGGCATAAAGCCCGACATAGTCGGGTTGCAGGAAGTTGATTGTTTTAATCCCCGTAGCGGGTTTGCCAACCAGGCAGCCAGACTGGGCGGCATGCTGGGGATGTATTATGTCTACGGGCCTAATGTCACCTGGGGATGTATAGCCCGTTTCGGTAACGCTGTACTGTCTCGATACCCCATTATTAACTGGCAGAACTACTTGTTACCCAGCAGGGGGCAAAAAAGAGGATTGCTTCTAACGAAAATCAAGCTGGGACGAAAATCAATATTTTTTTTAGTCACCCACCTGGGATTAAGTCGCCAGGAACGGCTAAAACAGGTAGATCAAATATTAAAAACCATTGGCGGTGTATCAGGCCCGCTGCTGTTGTGCGGTGACTTAAACGCCAGGCCCGGCGATGGGGAGGTTAACCGGTTGCAAACCATGCTGCAGACCTGTGATCTATCCAATGCCGAGCTGACTTTCCCGGCGGATTATCCCAAGTATAAAATTGATTACATATTCCATTCCACCCACTGGGTGTTGGCGGAAACAAAAGTTTTCACCAGCCATGCATCGGACCATTTACCATTGGCAGCTGCTGTGGAACTTGTTCATGCGAAGTAGTATTAAAGTGCAAAAGCCAGCCAGCGTAGAAATTATAAATGGGATTTGCCCGGATGGGTGTTTTGTGATTGGTTGTTGTTACTTGGGCTAACGTTTGAGATTATAAGTGGGACTTGCGCGGACTTTTCGAACAGTCTCTTTAAGGCAATGGTTCTCCAAGCTCGACCATAATATCCCGAAAAACCTGCCCGGCACTATCATGAATGACTACCGCGGCTTCTTCGTCATAAGGGGTAGGGGTGCGGTTAATGATAACAATTTCCCTTGCCACGCCCGGAAGCCCGGCCACGGGGTATACAGTGAGACTGCTGCCTACCACCAGCATGAGCTGGCAACCTGATATCACCTGGGTAGCCTGGTAGAAATCTTCGTTCATCCGGTCTTCAAACAATACCACATCCGGCCGCAAAATGCCCCCGCACTTGACACAGCGTGGAGGATTGGTACCGTTTCTAATACTGTATACCAGTTGATCAAAACCATATGACTCTCGGCATTCCATGCAGTGGCAGGTGCGCAGGTGGCCGTGTACTTCCCAAACTCTGGTGGCCCCGGCCCGCACGTGCAAGCTATCAATGTTTTGGGTAATTACCCCAACCAGCAGGCCCATTTTTTCCAACCTGGCCAGTGCGTAATGGGCGGCGTTGGGCTGGGCATGGCTATAGGCAGTCCAGCGGTCAAGGTTGTAATTGTAAAAGCGGGCGGGATCTTTGCGCAATGCTGATAGGCTGGCTGTTCTGGCAGGATCGTGTTTTTCCCAAAGCCCAGTGCCCGGGCTTCGATAGTCCGGAATACCACTCTCCGTACTAATCCCCGCCCCGGTCAGAGCAAGTGTTTTCTTTGATTCTTTAATTAAACGGACAACTTTTTTAATTTTTTCATTATACGACAAAGCAAAAACCTCCATCCCGTTAGGTGGTGCCTAACTGCAAAAGCCGGTGATAAAAACACGGGTGACGTTTATCGGACCACAATAAAAGTTATAATCCCTACAATACAGTAATTATCATGAAAAATTTTTATGCTGTCAATGTTGTGCCAGGCAGGACAAAGTATGTTTTTTGTTGAAAATGCAATTAATATTTACAAAAGGAGGAAAGCTAAGTGGCCGGATTTATTAATAACCTGTTAAGCCGGGTCGGTTTGGCCCCAAAACCTGAAAAACAAGCCAAAGATACTGTTTCCGCCCCTGAGCGGAATGCAGATGCTTTTTTAAGAATTGTTGCTTTAGTTGATGAAATGGTGGACCGGGGCGAAACCAGGCTTAAAAAAACCGAGGACAATTACGCGGTAATTTATATGGCGGGTAACAAAAAGGTTTTGCATATTACTAAGAATACTGATCCCCCGCGTACATTTTTCCTGTATCCCGGGGCCAACCGGGTGGCTCGAAGCATGGATGTACCCGGATTGCGGGTGATTTCCAAAAATGAAGCCAGACAAAAAAGATTCGGACCTATTAAAGCGGTATATACCGGCAGCGATATTAATGTGGTCAGGAATATGCTAAAAATGATGGACAGCGACAAATCAGCTTAAAGAAAAGATATTTGTACCGGTGTTGAGGGATGGCCGATAAATTCCTTTGGCACCGGTTATTATATTAATTTAATAAATATGTTTAATACGGTTAGGGCATATCAATAAGTTTACAAAGATATACACTTTTACAATCCCCTGATAAGTTGAGCGACGTTTTTGTACTGATCCGGTTTATTAATGTAATGTGTGTGAAAAGCTTTTACAAGGTATTTTTATTGTATATTAATTATTACCCTTTAATGGCACAGTAATTGCTTATAATATTCTGAAGATTTAATAAATTACACGCAGGGAGGATTGGGAATATGCAAACACCACTCTGGTCTCCATCTGAAGAGCGTAAACAAAAGGCCAATATGACGGCGTTTATAAATTATGTTAATAAAAAATACGGCCTTAATTTTGGGGATTATGCTGCTTTGTATGACTGGTCCATTAATCATTCAGCTGATTTCTGGGCTTCCATGTGGGAATTTGGTGAGGTGAAATTCTCACGACAATATGATGAGGTGGTTGTTGATCAACAAGATATGCTGGCGTCACGCTGGTTTTCCGGTGCTATGTTGAATTTTGCTGAAAACTTGCTGCGCTATCGTGACGATCGCGTTGCCTTGATCTTCAAGGGTGAAGGACGTGAACCGGTGCGCATAACATATGCTCAGTTATATGATCAGGTGGCCAGGCTGGCCTGCTCTCTTAAGGAAATGGGCATCACTGCCGGAGACCGCATAGCCGGCTTTATGCCCAATATGGCCCAAACCGTTATCGCCATGCTGGCGGCCACCAGCATGGGCGCCATCTGGTCCTCCTGCTCGCCTGATTTTGGTATTAAAGGGGTATTGGACCGGTTTGGCCAAATTCAGCCCCGGGTGTTATTCACAGCTAATGGCTATTACTATAACGGCAAGAGTCACGATTCATTAGGCCGGGTAGCCAACATAATCAAAGAAATACCCTCGGTGGAAAAGGTGGTGGTGGTGCCATATACTGAGGAACAGCCCGATTTATCAGGATTGCCTAATGCGGTACTTTTTGATGACTTCCTCTCTTCAACACCGGGACAGGAAATAGAATTTGCCCAACTGCCCTTTGATCACCCGCTGTACATTATGTATTCCTCCGGTACCACCGGAGTGCCCAAATGTATTGTGCACGGTGCCGGGGGCACGTTACTGCAGCACCTAAAGGAACTCAAGCTGCATACCGATGTTAAACGCGAGGATACCATCTTTTACTTTACTACCTGCGGTTGGATGATGTGGAATTGGTTGGTCAGTTCGTTGGCGCTGGGGGCCACGGTACTGCTTTACGATGGTTCTCCCTTCTACCCCGAACCCGGTGTTTTATGGCGGCTGGCTCAAGATGAGAAAATTTCTATTTTTGGTACTAGTGCCAAATACTTGGCAGCTTTGGAAAAAGAGGGGGTCAAGCCCGGCCAGACCTATGACCTGAGCTCCCTTAAGGCAATATTGTCCACTGGCTCACCGTTATCGGTGGAAAGTTTTGAATATGTATACCGTGATATAAAACAGGACGTTTGTCTTTCCTCCATATCAGGCGGTACCGATATTATTTCCTGTTTTGCCCTGGGTAATCCTATCGGCCCGGTTTATGCCGGGGAACTGCAGTGCCGTGGCTTGGGCATGCGGGTGGAGGCTTTGGATAGTAAAGGAAAATCGTTATTGAAACAAAAAGGAGAGTTAACTTGCGTCGCTTCGTTTCCCTCAATGCCCATCTATTTTTGGAATGATGAGAATAATGTGAAATATAAAAAAGCTTATTTCAGTGTATACCCAAATATATGGCACCACGGTGATTATATTGAAATCACTGAAACCGGCGGCGTTATTATCTACGGGCGTTCCGATGCTACTTTAAACCCGGGCGGGGTGCGCATTGGGACGGCGGAAATTTACCGCCAGGTTGAGTCACTGGAGGAAATCAAGGACAGTCTGGTGGTGGGGCAAAATTGGGATAATGATGTTCGGGTAATTTTGTTTGTCAAATTGGCTGAGAACGTTATTCTTACAGATGCGCTGGTAAATAAAATTAAAAGTACCATCAGGGAGAATACCACGCCCCGTCATGTCCCTGCGAAAATCATTGCCGTAGAGGATATACCCTACACCATCAGCGGTAAAAAGGTTGAACTGGCGGTACGCAACATTATCCATAATGAGCCCGTGGAAAACCGAGATGCACTGGCCAATCCCGAAGCTTTGGATCTGTATAAAGATTTGGCGGATCTTCAGGTTTAATTATTAAACTGACATTTAATTTATAAGTAGCTCAAAGCACCTCGGCTTTAAACTTATATGCCGGGGTGCTTAAATGTCAATTATTGGCTATGATGGTGACATGCTTAATTTATAGTCAGCCAGCTTTGTGCTTTACTTTGAACTATCGCGTTTTAGCATAAATTCGATCAGCTGAACAAATTGTTGGTTTAGTATTTCCTGAACGGTTTTACCGGACTCGACTGCTTTTTTTTCAATAAAGGGTACCTGATGCATTAAGTGATTATGGATAATAGTTTCTACCACCACTTCAGGGGGTTGGCCGGTTTTGCGGCTTAATTCTTCAATCATGGCCTGGGTCTGTTCAGAAAACTCCAGTTCCAGTTCCTTATCCTGTTCCATTGTTACCACCTCCCTTTTAATTGTGGTAGTCCCTAATCCACCACTTGCTTGCCGCAGTAGCTGCAATACTTGCCGCCCGGGGGCAACCCTTTGCTACAGTCTTTGCAAATGGGTACTTCGGGTTGCATTTGGTTAATTTGTTCCTCCAGTTCCTTCATTTCTTTTTCCAGTTCCTTGGTAGCCTCCAGTAACCGTAGTAATTCCTCCGCTATGCTGTCCTGCCCTGATTGTTGTTGATAATACAATGCTCCGATACCGGCCAGGTTATTTTCCATTTCCCTTTCCATTTTTCTCAACTCATGTTTCATTTTGGTAAGTTCAATTAGTTCCGAGGACTTTTTAGTAATATCTCTGGCTTTGTCACCGGCTATGCCACCGAAATCTTTAGCCCGGTTGCCCAGTTGTTTGGCACTATCAGCCATTCTTTGGATAAAACCCATACAATCACCTCCGCATTATTTTATATTCTGCGTGGTGGTAGGCAATCCTTTTCTTATTAGAGATAAAAAAGAATTAATGCTAAATTATCACCCAAGAAAAGAGCGGCGCATGGCCGCTCATTTTGTAGGTTTACTGTTGGGATTGCATACATTGTGGTTGAGTTCTACATATACCTCCGCCGGCTTAATGCGGTAAGGTTTATAAAACTCACCGGGTTTTCCCGCCCCGGCTTTTTCATTATCGGGTTTAGCCACCTACCGTTTCCCCCCTTGTGAAGCCATAGTTGCTTTATTCACTGCGGGTCAGGTGAAAGTGATTATGCTGGATTCTGACGGTATGCACAGCCCCGCAAAAAGGACATTGTTTGGATTCTTCATTTTTATAGCGAATTTCACCGATATGTTTTCCACAGCAGGTTATTTCAATGCTGATTATTTGTCCGTTATCACGATAATTAACCCGGTAGTCCATCTTTTTATGGCCCATTTTAACATCACCTCAATTTACCTTATTTTACCTCGAAAACCGAAATTTAAACGATAATGACACTGTTAAATATTACCATTTAGTGTAATATTTTATATAATCTCTTAAAATAATTTTGGAGAAATCGTAGAAGCCATAGCTATTTCGTGTTGTGAGCCTTATTGACGAATCATAAACAAGGCTACTTAAATGATTGAATTGCTACGCCGCTGGTTTGCCATAATAACCGCCGTCAGTGCATCATACACCGTGTCAATAATATGCACACAGCCTTCTCCTTTGCCCAACAGAACAGCAATTTTCTTTTTATTAAGAGAGGCTGCGCTATGACCTGGCAGTTGTTGCAGGAAGAAGGTGGCTTCGCGGCAAACATTATCCGGTGCACGTAGTAACGTGCCGTTGGCTTTGGTAATTACCAGGTCCTTGTCTGTTTCTATTTCGACGCTTAATTCATGAAATGAATCACAAAATGTGGCGACAATGAAATATCCGCCTTTATCATTTAGTGTATAGACGGATTGTGTTTTATACCTGTTAAAAAGGTTGCCGGTACGCATATAATCAGCATAATCTACCCATCGTTGAGTAATTCTATTGAGATTGCTGTAATACCGGCAAGAATTGGCAAAGGTCTTGTTCCAGTGTTCATTGTATTCACTGGCTGAAGCAAAACCACGTTCTTTATATATAAATGTTTCCGCTTGTATAATGCCGCGTATCGTTTCCGCAAACAGTTCCCGCGGGAAATAATCCAAGTGGGCCAGTGCGTCACGAAGCGCCGGACCGCTTTTTAGGTAGGCTTCTATTCCACGTATTTGAGGTATGTCCGTAATGGCCACTGGTGGAGAGTGGTTTTCCAGGGTTGCTTCCAGGATTTTAAAACTTACCAAATCCACCCGTAACCGGGTTCCAACTTCACGGTCAGTACCGCAGTACATGGTTTGCGCATTGAGCTGTCCGGTCGGCTGCCTGTTTCCTGTGTCCAACTCCGCGACCCGGGCATGGTTTGTCCTATTGGGTTGCCAGGTCGTTTGTAGTTGCTCTGTGTTAACTTCTGTAACCGCATGATTTAAAATAGTATCCCCGCACGGGGTGGGCGGATCGAAGCGCACAGTGGTAAACCAGTGGCGTTGGATAACATTTTTCATGGCTTCACTCCTTTGACCCATTATACCGGAAAATGAACAATTTGTTAGGTCTATTTTATATAAAAAAACACCTTAAAAATAAGGTGATAAATTACTGTTAATTACTATTTATGGTCTGTAGATCCTTCCTTAAGTAAAGCTATAGCCTTGGTGGTAAGAATAATAGGGAAACTGCGAATATACTCGGGACGCAGGAATGTTGCCGGCAAAAATGTTTTAGAAGAGATAAGTTCATTTTTCATAAGCAGCTTGGCAAGTTCGATGGCTTGCTGTTCAGATAGCGAGAATTTGTCCATTACTTTACCCATTGCGTCCTCCAGAAAAAAGGTACATTTCTGGGCATTATACAGTTCACGCAAAATTTTTTCCAAGCGCAGGTTCTCCAAGTTTACTATATTGGCCATGTTTTCAGCTGGTTTCATTGTTTTTAATAAGTTGTGGTTGGATAACCACAACTTATTGGCCAGCCTGTTCACTCCTTTTTATAGTTAATTATTAACTTGGCCGGGTGTTTCGTTTGACAATGCTTCGGATATTATTGCAGCAATGTTTTCCAGGGGGCTGGTGGATTGATTTGTGCGTAATGAAAAAACGTCGACCGTGTCTTTTTTTACCGCCACCACCGCCACGGGATCCAGGCGAATTCCCCCGCCACCGGTACCCTGTTGTGTGATGAATCCGCCAAAGGCGGTGGAAACAGATAAAACGGGTAATAATGTGATCTCTTGCACGGTTACAGGGTTACCCAAAACCATATGATCAAAGGAATTTTTTTTTAAGCCGGATAGAATTTCGGCCAGTTTGCCGTTACTCAGCATATTAGATACCACCTGGTTTATGAGACTTGCTTTCTATGTGTTAATTATATAGTAATTAGTCGCCTTATTAGGACCAGGCTTTGCTCCTTTCACTCAACTTATCCAGTTATGAATTTGTATAAATTTTAGTATACCAGCTTTTTTATAAATTGCAAAAAAGTACAATAAATTTATTTATGACTGGACACTCATGCCGCCAACGCGGCACCAGCAGAAGATGAAAATTACCTGACGCTATTTTCGGGATAGTGTTATGGAATTTTACAAGCCTGCAGAATCCACTGTCCTGGGGGTAACTTTCCAGTGCCTAAAACACAGTGATTATAATTGAATGTTATTACCCAGTTTCCTTGTCGGCAGTAGAATTTTTTTATCTTTTACAGATATTACTCCACCTGGCGAAAGGCGTATTTCAGGCAAGTGGGTGGCTGACAAGAACAGCAGTGTATATAGTAGATCGTAATGGGTGTGTCCACGCTTGGCCAGTATCTCGTATAGTGTACTGCACCGGTCAATTAGTTCATCCAAAGGTGCTGGGCTCATAATGCCCCCCAAAGGCAGGGGCAGTTCAAAGATGTTTTGGCCTTTTTCTGTAATTACAAGCCCACCGCCCATGTCATACATACGCACTACGGCCTGTAGCATGGCAAACGGGTCGTAGCCCAGGGCCAATATATCACCTGTTATTGTATTTGAGCAGGCCATGCCTTCCAGATTATCGGCAAAGCCGCTTAACAAGCCATTGGTTACCCATTCCCCATCTCTGTTTAAAAGGGCGGCATAAATTAACCCCTTCTGCCCGGTTATGTCAATGAAACCGTTTCGTACCGGCAGTTCCATGTCACGCTGCCTGGTTATCACAGGGTTAGCTAAATGCATCAACGGGAAAAATGCTGTAGTGGATTTTGTTTCCCGCACCTTTGGAACTAGATCGCGAGGTGTTAGGCCGGCGGTGGTGCCGGTGACCGGGGTAATATGGTAATCCTGCCAGGCGGGTACAGGCAGCTTGATCAGTGGCCGTCCGCCGTCGGCTACCCACCTGCCTTCGGCCATTACCTTAACGGGGGTTGGGTTGTCCAACTTGTTTAGGAACAGTATATCTGCCAACCGGCCCGGCCCAATGCCGCCCAGTTCATCGTCCATGCCGTAGTACACGGCCGGATTTAAAGTAGCTGTGCGGTATGCTTCCACCGGGGGTAGGCCGGCCTGCATAGCCAGGCGTAAAATAGCATCGGTAAAACCGTGTCTCATACTGGGCGGAGTTACTCCATCGGTGGTAATCATAACTCGTGAAAAGTTCGCACCTTCACTCAATAACTCTTTAACCAGTCGAGGTAGATCGGGACGCAACGAGCTGTGCCTTAACGTGGCGTACATACCCAGTCGCAGGCGGCGCAAGGCTTCCTCTCCGGTGATGCTTTCATGATCCGCCGAAACACCCCCGGCTGCCAGCGCGTTCAATGTCCTCACGGAAGCACCCGGTGCGTGACCTTCTACCCGCTTACCTATTCGGCCCGCCGTTATGACATTATCCAGCATTTGTTCACGTCCCGCCACCAGCGACGGCCAGTCGGTAAGTTCTCCCACCTGTCGTACCATCACAAAATTAAGCAAGCGTTTAATAGTTTGCGGGTCAAAACGTTCCATCCTGCTCCGGGAAAAAGTTTGGGGATCCAGGCGTGCGCTCCACAGTAGCTTCACGGGCAATGTGGCCAGTTCCTGCCATAGCTTGGCCAACTCTTCATCGTTCATAGCCATAAAAAAGAACAAATTATCGCACACCAGGGTGGTGGTACCCAAAGTCATTACTTTTTCCACCAAGGTAACCGGATTATAAGTTTGAAATGGATGGGCATGGGGTTCAATATAGCCGGGGCACAGGTATTGACCGGCAGCATCCACCACCTCTGTGTTTTCCCCCACCATGCAGTCGTCGTTGCCCAAGTAAGCAATGTGTCGGCCTTTCACCGCCACATTGGCCACCATTAATTCACCGGTATAAACATTAATTACCGTACCGCCCTTGATAAGAAAATCCGCGGGTTCTTTGCCCCGGGCGGTGGCAATTAATTTATATAGCTCATCTCGATTAATAGGACGTAGTTTGTGATAGTTTTGCATGGATATCCTGGCCTGGTTTTTACTGAATCAGCCTTCTACAAAATTGGGCTGAAAACTCAACAGATTTTTCCCGGCCAGGCTTTCGCTCCTTTCGTTTTATAATATATCAACAATGTGAACGGCTGCTGCCGGAACACATCTGAAGATGAATGGCAGAGTCTTTTTAAACATATTAATTATAACACTCCCCGGTGGTTAATGCCTGAATATTTAGCAAATCGTTTTCAATGTATCAAATCTATCCAAAATGTCAATTAATAATGTAAAATATAGTTAGTTTTTTATGGAGGGCAGAAAATGCAAACCGCTAATGTACTGGAGTTTCCCACCGTTGATGACCAGCATGTCATGAGAGCCGCCGTTGACACGTTTCTTTCAACCCAAACAGGTAAAACCCGGGAGATAATGCTCAAAACCATCCGGGCCGTATTGGACCGTTATCATATTACTAAGTTTAGCTTTGCCGACTATTATGTCTATGCCACCAGAGAGCCTAAATGGTCTTTGATTAAGGCCAGGCACATTATTAAAGAAGATAACTGTCCCGGTTGTGGGGAACACATATATACATACAAAAGTAATGTGCGTATATTAAGCATTGAGGAAAATCCACACTATCATTATGTAACTTACGGCTGTCGCTGCGGGCAGGTGTTCGGTAAATGGGAACCCGCCGCAGGCCAAGAACACTGAGAGAGGATTAAAATGCAACTATATAAAATAGCCGATGATCTTGGAGTAAGGATCACCGGCTATTTTAAATGTAATTAGGTTGTGCTTTTTCTGCTTTGATTGACTGAGATGGCTTTGTGGTGTTTAATGTAATAGTAACTAAAGCAATTTTTTTTTGGGCGGGAGGAATTTTTCATGTTATATGCAAGTACCAGGGGGAAATACGATCCGGTGCCCGCCGCAGGGGCCATAAAAATGGGTATTGCCCCTGATGGCGGGCTATTCGTGCCTACCCGGCGGATAACGTTGTCTACGGAAGATATTCAAACCATGGCTCGTCTTTCTTACCAACAACGGGCTGTTAAAATACTGGAGCCTTTTTTGACCGATTTTACTACGGAACAAATACGCAAAGCGGTGGATTGCGCCTATAACTCAGCCAGTTTCGATCACCCGGAGGTGGCTCCGCTGGCTGAGTTGGACGAGGGGTTAAACGTGCTGGAACTGTGGCATGGGCCTACCTGTGCCTTTAAGGATATGGCCCTGCAAATACTGCCCCACCTGCTGGTCAAATCCATGAAAAAAACCGGTGAGAACGCGGGCATCCTTATTTTAGTAGCCACCTCGGGGGATACCGGTAAAGCTGCTCTGGAGGGTTTTAAAGATGTCCCGGGCACCGCCATTATGGTATTTTACCCGGAAAAGGGAGTCAGCGAAGTACAAAAAATGCAGATGGTAACCCAGGAAGGCGGCAATGTGGGAGTTTATGCCGTGCGGGGCAACTTTGACGATACCCAAAGCGGTGTTAAGGCCATATTTGGCGACACAACCATGCAGCGAACCGTGGCGGAGCACGGCTATAAGTTTTCTTCGGCCAACTCCATAAACTGGGGTCGGTTAGTGCCCCAGATAGTATATTATTTTTCGGCTTATGCGGATCTCTTGTCCCGGGGGCGGTTAAAGCCCGGTGATGAGGTCAACTTTGTAGTACCCACGGGTAATTTTGGCAACATTCTGGCCGGGTTTTATGCTAGACAGATGGGATTGCCAGTACACCGGTTGGTATGCGCCGCCAACGAAAACAATGTGCTCACTGATTTTATTACCAGTGGCACCTATGACCGTAACCGTGTTTTTAAACGCACCATTTCTCCTTCTATGGATATATTGATTTCCAGTAACCTGGAACGATTATTGTATGAACTTACTGATCATGACGCCCTTCGTGTGCGGCAGTGGATGGCCGATTTAACAGCCAAAGGGCGGTATACGGTGGACGATATTACCCGGGAAAGGGTGCAGACCATATTTTGGTCGGATTTTGCTGACGATACTGCCACCATCTCATCTATCAAGTCAACGTACCACCGGTATGGTTATGTAGTGGATACCCACACTGCAGTAGGATTATACGTTTACGAGCGCTACCGGCGGACCACCGGTGACAACCGGCCCACCGTGGTGCTTTCCACCGCCAGTCCTTTTAAATTTAATGCCAGCGTTGCCCGGGCGCTTTTAGACGAAGAGCAGACTGCAGGGCGGGATGAATTTGCGCTGCTGCAAATGCTTTCCGAATTTAGCGGCCTGCCTGTGCCGCCGGGTTTAAACGGGCTTGCCGAGCGTTCGGTACGGCACACCACGGTGGTAGATAGCAATCAAATGCCTAATGCAGTATTGGATTTTGTAATAAAAAGGAAAAGAATGAGAGTGTCCTTGTAAGTGAAAAGTAAAAATCTGCAATTGATGATAGCTCCCACTACGTCGGTGGGAGCTACCGTCGGGTAGTTATTATTATTAAGGACGGTCAAAAATGAGTAAAACTTTTTTTCCAATGATGTTAACTGTATTCGCAGCGGTAGGCACCTATTATCTTTTAGCCACCGAAACAGTCCTTTCAGAAAGTATAAGCATGACTGCCGGTGTAGCTGTGGGTGTATTTTGTGCTGTAGCAACCAGAAAAATCATGCACAAGAAATAGGCAGCGTGGTGCTCACCGCTGTGGTCGATCCCGCCGGCGAGGCCTGATTTCCGCTTTTATTAGCGCCGGTATTGTTCTCTTACATACCACTTACCGTCGATTTGGATGAGCTGCTCATGTACGTCGCTCACCGGTAGAAAGGTCCAGCCCTGGGCCTTTTTATTTTTGCATAGTCAGGCCCATTCCTTCATCAGCAGGGGCAGATTGAAATGGCTGGTAACCCAAACTTCGTATGTTTCAGGATTATATAAAACTCCTTTAACATCTGATTTTTTTTCCAACAATATTGGTCACATCCTTTAAGTTTTATAGCCGTTGTTCTTATATATAAGTTTTTATAGGTTGTTAATCCAAAAGTATATCCAGTACCTTTTGTGGGTTATTTAAAAAATGCCCGGTTATGTGATAGTGTTCAGTATCCGTTGTTTTGCTCCAATAATTTTCACCACCTGGTGTCAAATAATCGCCATCGACTGTTTTTCGCTTTCTCTATTAATCAATGGATTAACTTTACGGCATAGTTTCATTGTACATTCAATGTAAATATAAAGCAAACACGGGTGCGCTATACTTTTTCAATAGTCTAGACATTATGTCCGTAAAATGTTTTGTGCTCTGAGGGGCTTGGGGCGTTGTATGAATATCAAATATTGTTTATATTATTGTGAAATAATGCTATTTCTGGCATAGGAGGTAACTATAATGAGTTTCACAGTGAACAAAACCCGGGTGGAATTGGTACGAGGGGATATTACCCTGCAGGATACCGATGCCATTGTAAACGCGGCCAATTCCAGTTTATTGGGAGGCGGCGGTGTGGACGGGGCTATTCACCGGGCTGGCGGACCCCGCATACTGGAGGAGTGCAAGGAAATCAGAGCCCGGCAGGGGGGGTGCCCTACCGGCCAGGCGGTGATCACCGGTGGGGGTAATTTAACCGCCCGTTATGTTATTCATACCGTAGGACCGGTATGGCACGGTGGTGGTCACAACGAGGCGGCATTGTTGAGGAATGCTTACCTTAATAGTCTTCGGCTGGCTCATGAAAAGGGTCTCACCAGTATTGCCTTTCCATCCATCAGCACCGGGGCTTACCGCTACCCCATAGAGCAAGCGGCAGCCATTGCCGTATCCGCTGTGCGGGAACATGCAGAGAATTATGATCTACCCCGGCTGATCAGGTTTGTACTGTTCAGCGACCGGGATCTGATAGTTTACCAGGCCGCTTGGGATGCTGCCAACCCGGTTAAAGCAGAATAATAAAAATCGTAATTTGATTTACGAGTTCAAAAACTTGAAAAAATTATTATGCTACTGGTCAGTTAAAATTTACCGAACGGTCTAATTATACTCAGCAATAAAAAATATATAAAAATGTAATAAGGACAGCCGCCTGAGCTGTCCTTATTCGGTGACATCTTAGCTAAGCTGGGGCATTTGCGCCATACCAAAGGAATTAATCATAGTGCTGGTGGTCATTTGTTTCATGGTAGGAACCTGATACATACCTTTTTGGTTCATATAATTCCATACTTCAAAGGATTGTTCACTGCAGTTAATGGCGCTTTGCTGCAGCATCCTTCTTAACGTGGGGTCAGCAAATTCCAGTGAAGCGGTCATTTTAAGAATGGCTGAAGATTTATGACATCCCAACATACCGCTGGCTACGTCCCTGTCGTCCATTTCATCTGCCGAGAGGTTTGGGGCATTTGGCGCAGGATTCTTTAATCCATACTCCGGAGCTGTGTTTTTAATCCTGCGGTAAGGAATTGCTTCGCTCTTTCTTTGTTGCTGTACTGTTTGAACCATATTGTTATATTCTTGGGTCATAAAGCTTATCTGATTATCCAATATTGAGCGTAATTGTGGATCCTGAACATGGGGGCGGTAGAGCTGAAATTGGTTGATACCATCGATGGTATCCGTTAAAACCTCATGTAATTGCATTATTTCATGTGCGCCTAGTTCTGCGGCCATTAAAATCCTCCTTTTTTTTGTTTGATTTTATATTTGCCCGGCTTTCTGCACCGTCATGCCATGAATTTTATGGGATTTACCGGTAATAAAAAATCCTTCCGCAAAGCGAAAGGATTTTTTATGTTGAATTGTCAAAACCTATTAAGCCGAAGGAGAATTGGAAAATGACTGGTTAAACATACCCTTAACCTGGGCTGTTAGCTGCTTGTGACTGTAACTTTGCAGGGTGATGGCCTTGTTGGGGCACTCGCCGGCGCAGGTGCCGCAACCCTGACAAATGACCGCCTCTATCTCAGCCAGGTGTTTTTCGTTGATGCGTGGGGCCTTGAACGGACACAGCCGCACGCAAGTCAAGCAGGCTGCACAGAGATCTTGGTTTACCACTGCCACCACGCCTTTTGATTCCAACTTGTCGTGGCTTAAAATGCTGGTGGCCCGCCCTGCGGCTGCTTTGGCCTGGGAAATGCTCTCATCTATGGACTTGGGGCCATGAGCCAGCCCGCACATGTAAATGCCCTCGGCAGCAAAGTCCACCGGGCGCAGCTTCATATGAGCTTCCTGGAAGAAATTGTCCGGGTTCAAGGGGACCTTGAACAACTGGGACAAACGGTGGTTCGATTCAGCCGGTGCTATAGGCGCTGCCAGGGTTAGTAGGTCGGCGTCTATAGCGTACGTCTCACCCATAATATGGTCGGTGGCGGTCACCCGCAATTTACTCTGTCCGTTTTGGCCCACCAGTTCCACTTGGGGCTTGTTATCCACATCATAGCGGAAGAATATTACGCCTTTGGCCCGGGCTTCCCGGTAATAGTCTTCGTTAAAGCTGTAAGTACGTATATCCCGGTATAGTACAATAATTGAAACGTCGGGGTTTATTTCCTTAATCTTGAGGGCTAGCTTCATGGTCTTGGTGCAGCATATGCGACTACAGTAGGGGCGGTTTTCCTCTCTGGAGCCTACACACTGGATCATCACGATATTTTGTGCAGACTTGACCCGGGGATCGTTGTTAACGATAGCCTCATCCAGTTCCAACTGAGTCATTACTCGATTATCCTGGCCGTACAGATATTCGGTGGGCTTAGCCTCATCGCCACCGGTGGCAATGATGGATACACCGTGTTCCAGTAATTGTCCGGTGGACAATTTGGTTTTAAAGTTTCCGATATAGCCGGATACTTCTTCTATTTCACAACCTGTATAAAGGTTTATATTAGAGCTGTTTTTAACTTTGTTAATTAATTGCTGTAGAAATGATGGTATATTTTCACCGTTAAAACCTTCGTGAATACGTAAAGCCATGCCGCCCAATCGGTCACTCTTCTCCAATAAGTGTACTTTATAGCCCTGTTCTACCAGGCTCAGTGCTGAAGTCATGCCGGCTACGCCGCCGCCTATAACCAGCGCAGTGTTGGTTACGTCCACAGTTACATTTTTAGCAGCATTTAGTGTAGCTGCCTTAGCTACGGCGGCACTTACCAAATCCTTGGCTTTAGCCGTTGCCTTTTCGGGCTGTTGTTGGTGTACCCAGGAGCACTGGTCCCGGATATTGGCCATTTCAAATAAAGCAGCATTGAGGCCTGCTTCCTTCATGGTTTCTTGGAACAGGGGCTTGTGGGTACGGGGACTGCATGAGGCCACCACAATGCGGTTAAGTTTGTGCTCTTCTATTAATTCCTTCATGGCCAATTGGCTATCCTGAGCGCAAGCATACAAACTATTTGTTGCGTAAACCACGTGGGGCAACTGCTTTACATGTTCCACCACTGCCGGTACATCCACCACGCTGGCGATATTTATACCACAGTGACATACAAATACCCCGATGCGTGGTTCTTCCCCGGTTACATCCTTTTCTTCAGGAAATTCCATTTCGGTTACCTGGGTATTTCGTACCGGTGACAAAAAGGCCGCTGTGTCTCCGGCGGCCGCGCTGGCCTGCATCACGGTCTCCGGTATATCCTTGGGGCCGCTGAAGACACCAGCTACGTAAATCCCTTTCCGGGAAGTTTGTACGCCGGACAATTCCTCAAGACGGCAGAAATTATAATCGTTTAACTTAATGCCCAATATTCCGGCTAAATCCACGGCTTCCTGAGTTGGTTTTAAGCCTACGGATAGTACCAGCATTTCAAAATCTTCTTCGACCATTCCTTCAGGTGTGCGATAACGTACCCGTAATTCCTTGGTCTTGGGCAACTCCTTGACCGATGAAATCATGCTTTTAATGTAGCGTACATTGGACTGGTTTTGGGCACGGTTGTAATATTTTTCGTAGTCTTTACCGAAAGCCCGAATATCCATGTTAAAAATGGTTGTATCCAGGCCAGGTACGTGCTCTTTGGCAATAACAGCCTCTTTTGTGGCATACATACAGCACACAGACGAACAATAACCATTGCATAAAGATACATCCCGGGAGCCTACGCATTGGATAAAAGCAATTTTCTTGGGGGTGGTACCATCTGCTTTTTGCACGTGACCCTCGTAAGGACCAGAAGCACTAAGCATGCGTTCAAACTGCAGGCTGGTGAGCACGTTTTCATATACACCGTAACCATACTCGCCCCGGAGTTCAGCATTAACCAAGTCGTAGCCCGTACACAGTATGATTGCACCTACATTTAGAGAAACTATTTCTTCCTGCATAGAGTGATCAATGGCATTAGACTGGCAAACCTTGATACACTTGCCGCAGGCTTTGGGATTTTTCATCTTCAAGCATCTGGTGGAGTCAATCATGTAGGCGTTGGGATACGCCTGGGGGTAGAGCTTGTAGATGGCTTTGCGATGGCCCAAGTTCTGGTTGAACTCATTGGGTACCTTTACCGGGCAAGCCTCGGAGCAGGAACCGCAACCCACGCATTTATCAGGATCCACGTAGCGAGGACGCTTTTTAACCTGGACAGTAAAATTACCGGCTTCTCCGGATAGTCCGATAACGTCCGAGCAGGTTAATATATCTATATTGCGGTGGCGCCCGCATTCCACCAGTTTGGGGGAAAGGATACACATGGAGCAGTCGTTGGTGGGAAAGGTTTTGTCCAGCATGGGCATGCGCCCGCCAATCGCCGGCGACTTCTCCACAATATAAACTTTGTACCCCACTTCCGCCAAATCCAGGGCGGACTGCATGCCGCTTATGCCCGCACCGATTATTAGCACGGAGCCCACCATTTTGCCTTTATCTTTGCGATCGGAATTGTTTTTACTCACAATCAATACAGACCTCCATCACAAATTTAGTCCGCCAGTGACAATGATTGCAACAGCGGGTTGGGGTTTATTAAATGCAGGTTAAACCATTTTTTTGCATCAGGCAGTCCCAGTGCCAAACCAATTAGTTCTGTGAAAAAGAAGGTCGGCAGTTCGGTGCCCCTTTCTTGGCGACGCATTTCCAAGTTGGACTGGCACAGCGGGCAAGCGGTGACAATAGCCATGGCCTCCACTTCTTTAGCTGCTTCAATTAATCGGTTAACCATACCTTGTACCACTTTGGTGGAGGTTAAACCCAAATTAGCCCCGCAGCAGTCCGTTTTGTACGACCATTGTATGGTCTCGGCGCCCAGAGCTTTAACTATATTATCCATAGACATGGGATTTTCAGTATTGTCAAAATTGGTCACTTCGGGCGGCCTGACCAGCAGGCATCCATAGAAGCAAACCACCTTTAGACCTTTAAGCGGTTTTTGTACCTTTTTGGCGATGGCCTCAACACCTACCTGGCTGACCAAGGCCTCCAGCAGTGATACTACATTAATTTTACCGTTATATTTAAAATCAACAATGCTCTCAATTTCCTTGCGCAGTTCACCGTCATGGCGTAAAACATGATCAGCTTTTTTGACCCGGCTATAACAAGCCGAGCAAGGTATGGCCAAATCCATGCCCGCCTCTTGGGCCAGAGCCACGTTGCGGGACGGCAAAGCGATTGAAAGCAAGTGGTTGGTGCTGTGGGCCGAGGTAGCGCCGCAGCAAACCCAGTCTTTGAGTTCTACCAACTCCACACCCAGTGCTTGGCAGGCAATCCGAGCAGACTTGTCATATTCTTTAGCGGTGGATCCCAAAGAGCATCCAGGAAAATAGGAAAGTTTCAATTTATGTAACTCCTTTCCTTTAATAGCTGGTTAAATAGCTTGCCGGTTTTAAACATTAGTGGGCGGTTTTGTTGAATATATCCTTAATTTTGCCCCTGGCCTTGATACGATGTGGAAATAAGGGCAATTTACCCTTTCTGAACATTTCCAATCCAACATCCATATCTGAAAATAGATCGCCGCTTTTAATTTTATAAATGACCATCATACTGGTTTCGTGCACCCGACCGTGGGATCGCACCGAGTTTAAAAAGGTGTTATGGAACAAATTAATATTTTTCTCCTTTACCATGCCAGCAGCAATGGCCATCTCTTTTAACGCATCCATTACCTCGGCAGTATTAATGCCATTGGGGCAACGTGCTCCACAAGTTTCACAGCTAGAGCAAATCCAGATGCTGGAGCTATTTAGTACGCGCTCCTTTTGGCCAAGCTGCACCAAGCGAATGATTTCATTGGGGTAATAATCGGCAAACCCCGTTGCTATGCAACCCGAAGCACACTTCTGACATTGGTAACAAAGCTCAATGGGCTGCCTGCTTTTTTCCTTAACTTCATTGAAAAATTTTCTTTTATCTGCATCAATGAAACTCAACTAAATCCCCCCTCCTGTAAATAAATTAAAAAATATAATTAAAAAGGTTAATGAATAATAATTCTTTACAAACGTTTAAAAAATGAATATATTATGTAGATGGCTTAAAATTTTAAGAAATTTTACGAACTATGTTTTATAATAAGTCATATTATTGATTGTATACACTTGTTCTATGATATTAATTTATAGTTTCGCTATTAATATATAAACGAAATGACGGTTTGGGCGTAATTAAATTATATGTTAATTGGTCTAAAAAGAAAAGAATAATCTTATTTTTTATATTAATTCTTAAAAATTGAAATTAAATGTAAAAGTGCGGATTTTTTATGTATAAATATACATTTGCCGGCTAGAGAGAGCATGGCGAAAAAATACCCCACACGGGGGTAACAATTGAGCATATGTTTATAATATAATACCAAAAAAAAGGTATCTGTCAACTAGGCGACATCTATTTCTTAATGGTATATAACAAGTATATAACCACAATAAATAATCCCTTTTATGGTTCGAAACGCCACAAAAGGGGTTTTTATGTTGGCAATGTACATGATAATTTTTTATTTGGTGCGGGCGAAGGGATTTGAACCCCCACGGGTTGCCCCACTGGATCCTAAGTCCAGCGCGTCTGCCGTTCCGCCACGCCCGCATATAAATCTTATCTTTTACCCACGAAAATTAATATATCATTTTCTTCTTTAAATATCAAGGACCAAAGTAAAGATTCATTTTTAATTATATCGTCCGCCACATACAAATTATACAAATACAAATACCACACAAGCTACCATTGGTAACGAGTGTGGTATTCATGTTTTTAGTTTTAAGCTGTTTTATCAAGACATTTTGGTTATGTTGTCGGAATTGATTTTATCTGAGTTCTTAGGGACAAAAGTTTTACAGCAAGTAGCCATGCAGGAATCAGCCGCTGTGGGGGTTAATTGTTTAGCCATGGTGGCGTCAAAACTGTCCGGTTGATTTGTTCCAAAGGCATCCGAAGCAACTAGGATTTCATTAGCCGAACACTTGTTGCCTTTTTCCCAATAGTGACAATTATTAATAATACAGTGAATATGTTGGTTCATTACTGGCATCACTCCTTTAATTTATTATTTCATTTCTGTATTTAGTGTTCCCCAAAGCCCACAGTTTATTTGTTGGATTTATTTGCATATATTTGTTAATATAAATTGTGAAGGTCAATAATAAATGCTTAGTGATAATCATTTATGTTTTCTTTTTGATTTTACCCACAGGTTGGTTAGTAATCTGTAGATTAAATAAAAACCAAACAGAACTAGAAAGCCCCATAGACCAGCTATAATATCTTGCAGTTCCATGTCACCACGGCCCATGATCTTTTGTTGCACTTCCAGGCTTAAAACCAGAATGGCTAGCATGGTGAAGGTGAAAATGAAAGAAACCAACGAGATGTTGTATTTCGCCAGCCATTTGACTAGATAGTCTATAAAGACGAAAAAAACTACCCCTAACAAGCCAATTATGTGAATTAGCAAATTAAATCGGCACCTCATTTGCAAAATAGAGCAGTTGAAAAACGAGGGGTTAAACCAATATTTTGCACATTAATCAAGCATATTCGAACCCAAGTTTTCACATAATCACGGTATTTCGGCAGCTGTTTTTACCATAAAGTAAGCAGTCAGGAAATAGCTGACTGCTTAAGGGACTTGTCCTTAAAACAAGATCAAGGTATAGTATATTTATTCCACCCGAATTCGGTAACTGGCCTTTGGATGCAGGTGGAACCGGGTATTGCTAAGGTATATAACCCAGTCAGGGTCCATTTCGATCCGGCAAGGTAAAAAATGG